>JAPUJL010000503.1 GCA_027296185.1 SAR324 cluster bacterium
GGGCAGGTGCTTGGCCAGCATCTTGTCGGCGATCGCCTGGCAGGACTCGTTGGTGTCGGCATTGAGCGTGGTCTGAATCAGCCCGGAGCGCACCGTGGGCAGCAACTCGCCGGTCTTGGCGGTCAGACTGCCCGGCTCGGCCTGGGAGGGCGGCTGCGCCGCTGGGGTCTGCAGAGGAGCGGATGCGGCAGCGGGCACCAGAGCCGAACCCGTAGGACTGGCTGCGGGCGGGCTCGGTGCGGGTTCCGGATCGGCGCTCGTCAGCCCGGAAGGACCCCGCCGCGAGCGAGCCGGGCGGCGATCTTCGATGCCTCTATTGTCCGGCGCTCCGGTACCGCCGCCGTCAGCCGCTGCGTCGCCTCCGGATTCGATGGTCATTTCGGTTCCTTGTGGGTCGAGGGCGAGGGGCCGCGCGTCCGGGGAATCTGCGGCCCCGTTACCGCCACTTCCGTTTCCCGATCGAATGCCCTGCGCCGCGGGGCTGCACTCGTCTCAGAGCAGCGCCAGACAGCGCGCGAGGGCATTTTCGATGGCGCGCCGATAGCCGCGATCCTCGGCGCTCTGGCCGCCCCCGCCGGCCGCCTCGCCCCCGCCGAAGCGGAAGGCAACCCCGCCCGCCGAGGCGGCCGTGGTGTCGGAGGCCGTGCCGGGAATGCGGCCCCGGCCGAAGTTCGATTTGACGAGATTGCGGGACGGGAGGCTCAGCTTGCCCAGCACCACGAACTCGTCCCCTTCCCGACTGTGGGAAGCGACCTCGAACTCCCACGCATCGCCGTAGCGCCCGTTGAGCACGGCGGCGCTTTCGGATTGGGCGGCGTCCCACACCCGCGCCGCCGAGACGTAGTCGCCGCTACGCCGCAAGGGAGTGCGGGGCCCCGCTCCCGCCAGCCGGCCGATGGGCTCGGCCCGGGGCGCGGGATGGCTGGTGGCGGGGAGCGGAGCCGGATCGCGGCGGGTGGAGGGCATGCCCGCCCGCTGCAGCGTCTCGTCCCACTGCCCGTCGAGGCGGCTGCGGTTTTCCCGCAGCATGTCGTCGAAGGCGGAGGTCAAACCGCCGAGCGAACTGGAGCCGGGTCTGGAAGCCATCTGCGGTCACTCGGAGAAGGGGTGGGATGCGGCAGCCCCCGCCGGGGTGCGATGCGGCGCGGCGCTCAGTTGTGCCGGGAGCCGTTGGGCTGGTTCCACCAATGTTGGAAATCGTCGAAGGCCTTGGTGCCCATGCCGCCTCCGGCGGTGACGGATTCCAGATAGTCCAGGGCTTCCCCGAGGGAAATCACGTCGCCGTACTTGGCGTCGATGTCGAACAGGTTCGCCTCGTGGGGGCCTTGCGCCCGGTCGCCCACGGCCTCGCGCACCACGATCGTGTAGAAGGCGTACTGCAGCGAATCGATCGCCGAGGCGCGGATGCACCCGCTGGTCGTGCAGCCGGCCATCACCACCGTGTCCACGCCGAGGGAGTTCAGGTAGACGTCCAGCCGCGTCCCGAAGAAGGCACTGGCGTAGCTCTTCCGCACCACGTACTCGTTGGGCAGGGGCTTGCAGCGGTGATCCACCTCGGCCATGTGCGAGCCCTTCACCAGGATCGACAGGGTGGGAATCTTCTTGATCCACAGTCCCGCGTCGCGAAAGTCCGGCTCGTAGGAAATCGTCGTGAACACCACCGGCAGGCCGTGGCGGCGGAACGAGGCAAGCAACTCATTGGTCGCCTCGATTTCCTTGCTGAAGTCGCCGCCGAGGGGCGTGCTGGGATCGGTGAAGCCGTGAATGAAGTCCACGACCAGCAGCACCGGCTTGTGGCCGAAACCGCCGCGTTGCGCGAATCCCTTGCGTTTGTAGTCGGCGAGAGTGCTTTCGTCCATGGCTGGGCTCCGGTGGCGGTAACTAGGCTGCGATGAATGGACCGTGTTGAATAAATCGGCCGGTCGAACGGGTTCTCCCTGCTGGTCCCCTACCGTTTTTAGCGGAAAATGACAAGCGACGCCGCCCGCGCCCGTGCGTCCCAGGCGGCTCCGGCGCTCCATCCTTCGGAGGCTCAGGACCCGCGGCAACGCGGATTCCTCGTCGTTCGCTCTCCGTACGCCGCATCCCTGAGGAGCCCGAGTATCGGACGTATCGCCTGTCCCGAGCGAAGTCGAGGGGGCAGGGGGCGGGCCGAACCTTTTAGCCGGACTCTACGGGTTGGGCGCGGCGGGGGGTGCCCTGCGGACGGGGGAGCTCGGCGGACGGCTCCGCGGGCTCCACCCGCGGCGGAGGGCCCGGAAGAGCAGGTGCAGCAGGTAAAAGACGACGGTGAGAATCAGCAGCAGGAAGATGGCGAGAACGATCGAGCCGAAATCCCGGTGGATAATCGGCCCCCGCTCCAGCAGGTATTCCCCGAGCATCACCACCGCTTGCAGCGCCGCCCCGGCGCTGAAGATCACGGCGGTCATGAGGGAAATCTGGAGGGAATCGAAGACCAGCCCCTCCACGTTGGCGGGTCCCTGGGCCTGGAAGATGTTGCGGCGGAACGCCTGCCAGTGGGAGATGGCGAAGCCCACCACGCCGATCAGCGAGGCGAACCAGAGCACGATGTTGCCGAACCGAATCTTCGGCACGCCCGCCGCCAGATAGGTGGTGAAGGGGTCGTAGAAGTACAGTGTGATCAACAGGATCACGATGGCGACCAACCCGAACCAGAATCTGGGACTCTGCCAAAAGCTCTTGGGCTCCATTCCACTCCCCATCGGGCGGCCGCGCCGCCCGGCAATATCCGCGGCCGGCCGGCGGGCGATGCCCGTCCGTCCAAGCCGTCTTCCAAACGATCTGCTTCCCGCGGCGGCGGCGGAAACCGCAATGCCCGCCGCCGAACCGGGCCAGACCTAGCACGAAAGCGAGCCGCCGCGCAATCGCTCCGCCCATTCGCTCTGCCAACTAGGGGACTCTCCCCCGCCCGCCCCGCCGCTCATTCGGTTTTGGCCGAACGGCGAGGCCGCCGCTCGCCGCAAGTGGCTCTTTTCATTGACCGGAGGGGGGAGATTTGATAAACACGCGCATTAACCTCAGGGGCTCGGGGAGCGAGTGTCGTCGGGGTATCGGGCGCACCGCCGAGGCCTTGGGGAATCGATCCGGGAGACCGAGTTCGCGGATTCCGGGCCCGCGATTGCCTCCGCGGCGGAACGGCCGCGGCAGCAGAACACGGCAGACCGGTCGCGTGAGCGGAACGGCCGGCGGAACCGGGGGAGTGCGGACGGGGCTACCGCTGGAGCCTTCGCTGCCCCAGCGATGGCTCGGAAGCAACGCTGGAAAGTTGGGAACCGGCCGCGAACCCGGGTCGAAACGAGGCAGAGGGCAGTTCCATGGCATGCCGAATGGGAATCGACGTCGGCGGGACGTTCACGGACTTGCTGCTGTTCAACGAGACCGACGGCCGGGTGCA
>JAPUJL010000504.1 GCA_027296185.1 SAR324 cluster bacterium
CCTGGCTGCGCCGCATTCCGGATTACATCCCCGGAGCGGGGCCTCCCCGCCCGGGCTACCGAAAAGACGAAGCCGGCGAGAAGGGCGCTACGGCGGATCCCGATGGGGAAGAGGCCCTGCTCGACGAGGAGGGCGAGGAATCGCCTGCCGCGGAAGATTCCGGGGCGGAAGAGGCCGGGGGCGGCGAGGCGGACCAAGCCGAGGCGGCCCAATCAGAGGAGGAACGGGACGGTGAGGACGCCGGGCCGGAAAGCGAAACCGCCGAACAGAGCGCCGAAGCCGATCCCGGCGGCGAGCCGGGCGAGCCAACCGGGGAGGGCGCCGATCCCGAGTTGGACACCTCGCTGTACCTGCCGCAAGAAATCGAGGAGGCCCGCGACGCGGAAGAACGCGGGAAGGGCGCCCGCAACCCCCACCGCGCTCCCCGCGCCTTTCCGCTGGAGGGCCGTTACATGCGGGGGCTGGCGGCCCGCTTCGCCCGCGTCGTGGCCAAATTGGCCGAGGACAACGCCGATCTGCCCCAGGAAGGCGACGAAGAGTGGGACCTCAACGCTCTCGTTCGGCGGCGGTTTACGGGGCGGCTGCCGCACCACTGCCGCATGTCCCGCGAGAAGCGCAAGGTGGTGGTGGTGCTGGATACGTCCCCCTCCTGCGCCCATCAGGCCCGGCTGTTCGGCGCCCTCGCCCAGATCGCCGAGGAGCTGGGGGATTGCGAGATGTTCGACGCGCCCAACTTCTCCCTCACGTCCCTTTGGCGGATGGGCGCCTGGGAGGACCTCCCCGCCGAGGAGCGCGAATGGCAATTCCGCAACCGGGTGGTGCTGGCCTTCGGCGACTTCGACGGCATCGAGCACATCTGCGCCGCGTCGCAGCGGCGGGGCAACCGCATCTACTGGTTTTGCTGCGAAGAGCGCCCCGCGGTGCTGGAATCCAACCGTGAAACCTTCGTCCACGGTTACAAGGGCCATTACTTCCCCGCCACCCACCTCAAGAGCCTGATGCGCCAGATGGCCCGCGTGCGCTGAATCGACCGGCGCCGAGACCCGCGGGGCCAGGGGAGCCGCGGGCGCCAGGGCCGACGATCCGGCCGGACGGGGCGCCCGGACGGGCCAGCTTTTCATTTTCCGGTGCCGGTGCTAGCTCTTGGAGCGGCGCGGGAGGGACCAATGGCCCGGCACCGGCCCCGGCAGAAGTTGCTGGAAGGCCGGGGGCCTGAGGAACCCGGCAACGCGGGGTATGGCGAAGGACCCGTCCGGGGCCTTGAAAGCCACCGCGTGAAAACCACGGGACGGAGACCTCGCCCTGGGGCGAGTCGGCTGAAAGCGATAGGGCGGACATTCGAACCCATGAACGCGACAGAGAATCCATCGCCCACGGCGGGCCTGGTCGTCATCGGCAACGAGATCCTCTCGGGCAAGATCCAGGATGCCAACTCGCCCTTCCTGTGCCGCGAGTTGCGCTTCCTCGGGGTCGATCTGCAGCGCATCGTCACGATCCCCGACGAGCGCGACCTGATCGCCCGGTCGGTGCGCGAGTTCTCGGAGGCCTTCACCTGGGTTTTCACCAGCGGGGGAATCGGCCCGACCCACGACGACATCACCGTCGAGGCGATCGCCGCGGGCTTCGGGGTGAAGGCGGTCATCCATCCGCGGATGGAGGAGGCCCTGCGCACCCACTACCAGGGGCGGTTGACCGAGGATCATCTCCGCATGGCCATGCTGCCGGAAGGTTCCGAGCTGGTGGAGGTGCCCGAGCTGGCCTACCCGCAGATCCTGTTCCGCAATATCTTCATCCTGCCCGGTGTGCCCGAGTTGTTCCGCTTCAAGTTCAACGCGATCAAGGAGCGCTTCGCCAGCCACCCCATCGCCCTGCGCGAGCTCTTCCTGCGGGCCGACGAGGGGGCCATCGCCGCGGCCCTGCGCGAGACGGCCGACCGCTTCCCCGACGTGCTGATCGGCTCCTACCCCAACTTCCGGCGGGACGAATATTCGGTGAAGATCACCGTCGAGGCACGGGAGGCCCCTATCGTCGAGGCCGCCTTCGCCGAACTCCAGGACCGCCTGGGCGCACTTTCGATCGAGGTCGTGAAAGTCACTTGACCCGCCACCCCTCCGCTGTCACCTTGATCGGGCGCCCCGCACCGCCCCGGCGGATGCGGCCATCCGGCCTGTCTCAGCCGCAGAGAGGCCCGGGGTGGGCGTTTCAGGCAAACCTGCCGGCATCCGCCGCACGGCCGACGGCGGCTCATTCGGGCAAGACGAGGACCGCGGAAATTCGATGACCGTGACGATGGACAAGCTGGTGTCCCTGGCCAAGCGGCGGGGCTTCGTCTACGCCGGCTCCGAGATTTACGGGGGCCTGGCGAACGCCTGGGACTACGGTCCCCTGGGGATCGAGCTGAAGAACAACATCAAGCAGGCGTGGTGGAAGGCCTTCGTCCAGGACCGCCCGGACGTGGTGGGCCTCGATTCAGCGATTCTCATGAACCCGCGGGTGTGGGAAGCCTCCGGTCACGTGAGCGGCTTCTCCGACCCACTGATCGACTGCCGCTCCTGCAAGACGCGGCACCGGGCGGACAAGCTGATCGAGGGCTACCTCGTCAAGAAAGGCGAGAAACCGGAGCAGGCCGCGGCCATGAGCGAGGCGGAGATGGAAGCCTTCCTGGCCGAGCACGGGATACCCTGCCCCCACTGCGGCAACCGGGACTTCACCCCGGTGCGGCAGTTCAACCTGATGTTCAAGACGTTCGTCGGCGTGACGGAGGAAACCGCGGCCACGATTTACCTGCGGCCCGAGACGGCCCAGGGCATCTTCGTCAACTTCAAGAACGTCCTGACCACGGCCCGCAAGAAGCCCCCCTTCGGCATCGGGCAGATCGGCAAGTCCTTCCGCAACGAGATCACGCCGGGGAACTTCATCTTCCGCACCCGCGAGTTCGAGCAGATGGAGCTGGAATACTTCTGCCCGCCGGAGGAGAGCCAGAAATGGTTCGACCACTGGCGGGGCTTCTGCATGGATTGGCTGCTCGCCCTGGGCGCCAATCCGGACAATCTGCGACTGCGGGATCACGGCCAGGAGGAGCTTTCCCACTACAGCCAGGCCACCTCGGACATCGAGTTCCGCTTTCCCTTCGGTTGGGGCGAGCTGTGGGGCATCGCCCATCGGGGCGACTTCGACCTGACCCAGCACCAGGAATTTTCCAAGAAGGAGTTGGCCTACACCGACCCTCAGACCGGCGAAAAGTACCTGCCCCACGTGGTGGAGCCCGCCCTGGGCGTGGACCGGCTGGTCCTGGCGCTGATGGCCGATGCCTATCGGGAGGAGGAGGTGCGCGGCGAGCAACGCGTGGTGCTGGGGTTGCACCCCTCGCTTGCGCCCTACAAGGTGGCGATGCTGCCGCTCTCAAAGCAGTTGATCGAGCCGGCGCGTACCCTGTTCGAGGAATTGCGCGAGCGCTTCC
>JAPUJL010000505.1 GCA_027296185.1 SAR324 cluster bacterium
GGCGGTCGCCTCCACCGATCTGACTCACTACGGCTCCAATTACGACTTCGAACCGAAGGGCCGCGGACCCCAGGCCCTGGAATGGGTGCGCACCGTCAACGACCCGGCCTTCATCCGGGCGGTCGAGGCGGGCGACGGTACGAGCCTTCTCAAGCGGGCGGAAAGCGACCGTAGCGCCTGCTCCGCCGGATCGGTGGCCGCGATCAACGAGATCGCCCAAGGCCGCGGCCAGCGCTTCCGGGTATTCGACTACGCCACCAGCGCCGACGTGGCGGGGGGCGATACGGGAAACTTCGTCGGCTACGTGGGGGGAGTCTACGCCTAATCCCGCCGGGAGCGCCGGCGGCGTACGCGGCAATCCGGAGCGCGGAACATTCTGCGGCCGGCCGGCTTTCAGTGGACAGGCGGCCTTCAGCGGGCAACCGCGCCGCCGGCCGAGGATTCCGCAGCGGAATCCGCCGCGACGGAAGGGACCGGCGGCGGGGATTCGCCGGTCTTGACTGGCGGCGGCGCCTCGCTGGAAGCCCCCCGGCGCCCGAGCCGCAGCGGTGGTCGGCGCTTCGCCTTTACCATCAGCCAGAAGAAGACGAGATTGAACGACGCCACGGCAATCGCCACGGCGATCGCCGCGTAGTGCAGGTAATCGGTGAACAGCGGGGCCAGCACCCGCTGCTCGAACCGTGTTCCTGCCACGTAGGCCCAGTCCGCCTGGGGCAGGGCCGCGTCTTCCTCGATTTCGCCGACCAGGCTGAGGATGAACTCGGCGGGAACGAGGGCGTCGTCGTCCGCGGCACGGACGCTCGCCTCGCCGGGTGCGGGAATCCATTCGGGCCAGGACTGATCCGGATCGCTGATCCATTCCCGCGCGAGGGTCATGACCACCTCAGCGGCTCCGGGCGTCCCGGCTTCCTCCCGCGGCGCCCCATCCGGGTCGCCACCGAGGGCGGCCCGTAGATCGTCGACGGGAATGGCGCGCAGCACCTCGCTCAAGCGGGCGTGGGACAGCAGGGTTTTGGAATCCGCAGCGGGCGGTTCGAACGGCGGCGGCACAGTCCGCGGAAGCGCCGCCTCGGGCGGCCTCTCTTCCGCCTGGCCGGTTTCCGCCTGGCCATTTTCCGGCGGGCCGTTCTCGGCCGCTCCCGGGTCCGCGGGCCGGCCGAAGCTCGGCTCGCCGATCCGCTCGAAGGCGGGTCCGAGCAGCACCTGACCCAGCCGGGCGGCCTGCTCGGGCGGCGTTCCCACCAGGGAGCTCACCAGCCCCGGGGAGCCCGTGGCAAGCAAGTAAGCGCCCAGCAGCGCCGCCACGGAGGCGGTCAGCGCGGGCAGAGTGAAGGTGGGAATCCACCACACCAACCGTCCGCCGCGCCGGTAGAAGCGGAACAGGTAGCCCAGCAGATAGTGGAGCCCGAAGCTGGCCAGGACGCCCAGGGCGATGAGCACCGCCCATTGGTGCCAGTCGGCCAGCAGGAGATAGCGATCGAGCGGGAGGCCGGTGAGGAGCCGCCAAGCCGACTGCACCGTGCTCATAGCAGACCCTCTTCCTCCATCACCGCGGCCTGAGCCGCAGCGAGACGGGCGATGGGAATGCGGAACGGTGAACAACTCACGTAATCGAACTTCAGGGCGTGGGTGAATTGAATGGAGTTGGGATCGCCGCCGTGCTCCCCGCAGATGCCGATCTTGAGATCCGGATTGGTCTTGCGCCCCGCGTCGATGGCCCAGCGCATGAGCCCCCCCACCCCCGCCCGATCCAACTCGACAAACGGGTCCCGGTCGAGAATGCGCTTCTCGAGATAGGTGGGCAGGAACCGGCCCGCGTCGTCGCGGGAAAAGCCGTAGCTCATTTGGGTCAGATCGTTGGTACCGAAGGAGAAGAAGTCGGCGAAGCGGGCGATGGCGCCCGCGCACACCGCCGCCCGGGGCGTTTCCACCATCGTGCCCACAAGGATCGGGAAGGATTCGCCCATCTCGCCCATCACCTGCTCGATCAGCGCGTCGATGTCCTCGCGCAACTTACCCAACTCCCGGGCGGAGGCGATGAGCGGCACCATGATTTCGCAGGAGACCTCGATCCCCTCCTTGGTCACGATGCAGGCGGCTTCCACGATGGCCCTCACCTGCATCTGGTAAATCTCCGGGTAGGTGATGGCCAGCCGGCAGCCCCGGTGACCCAGCATGGGGTTGGTCTCCGACAGCAACTCGGTGCGGCGCTGGATGGCCTCGACGGGAATGCCCATCGCCTTGGCCATGCGGGACTGGGAGCGGATGCCCCGCGGCAGGAACTCGTGAAGAGGCGGGTCGAGCAGCCGAATGGTGACGGGGCGCCCCTGCATCACCCGGAACAACTCCATGAAGTCCTTGCGCTGAAAGGGCAGCAATTCCGCCAGCGCCGCCGAGCGTCCCACCACGTCGCCCGCCAGGATCATCTTGCGGAAAACCGGAATGCGGTCGATGTGGAAGAACATGTGCTCCGTGCGGCAGAGCCCGATCCCTTCCGCGCCCAGTTCCACCGCTTGGCGCGCGTCCTCGCTGGTGTCGGCGTTGGCGCGCACCTTCAGCTTCCGGTACCGGTCGGCCCACTGCAGCACCTTTGCGGGCCCACCCTCCAGGCTGGGCTGAATCTGAGGCAGTTGCCCGACGTACACCTCTCCCGTGCCGCCGTCGAGGCTGATCCAGTCCAGCCGCCGAACGGTGGTCTCCCCGACGGTCAGCTCCTGGAGGTGGTAGTTGATCTCGATGGCGCGCGCCCCCACGATGCAGCACTTGCCCATCCCCCGCGCCACCACGGCGGCATGGGAGGTGAGCCCCCCGGTGGCGGTGAGGATGCCCTCCGCGACGGCCAAACCGCCGATATCCTCCGGCGTGGTCTCGTGACGGACGAGGATCGTGCTTATGCCCTGGGCCGCCAATTCCTCCGCCTGCTCGGCGAAGAAGACCAACTGACCCACCGCGGAACCGGGGGAGGCGGGCAGCCCCTTGGTCAAGACCGTCTTTTTGCCCGCTGGGTCCAGCACCGGGTGCAGATACTCGTTGAGCACCGACGGATCCAGATGCAGCAAGGCCTCACGCTCGGTCGCCAGCCCTTCCTCGACCATGTCCAGGGCGATGCGGAGCGCCGCCTTGCCGGTGCGGTTGGCCGACGCGCATTGGAGCAGGTACAGGCGGCCATCCTCCACCGTGAAGTGCATCTCCACCGCGTCACGGAAGTGGCGCTCCAGCTTGTCCTGCCACTCGGCGAGAATCTGCTCGAGCTCGGGCATCTTCTTGAACAGCGCACTCAGCGGCTCGGCGAGCCGCGCGCCCGAGGTGAGGTCGGTGCCCTGGGCCGTGGACAAGTAGCGGCCGTAGAGCGTCCGCTCGCCGGTGGCCGGATGGCGGGTGACGAGCCGCCCCGCGCCGCTGTTGCCCGGGGCAGTGCCGAAGACCATGGGCTGGATCACCAACGCGGTGCCGAAGGGATGGTTCGGCCCCAGGGCCGTTTGGTATTCCTCGGCCTCGAAGTAGCTCCAACTGCGGAACCCGGCCTCGATCGCCATGCGCAATTGGGTCATGGGGTCTTCCGGCGGGGGCTCGCCGGCGGCGTAGGCGATCACCGCCCGATAGGCCCGCGCCAGTTCCCGCGTGGCCTCGGGGCTCAACTCGGTGTCCTCCTCCACCTCCGCCCGGCCGTAGGCATCCTCCATTGCGTCGTCGAACAGGGCGGGCTCCACCCGCAGCACCTGCTCGCCAAAGGTACGCAGGAAGCGCAGGTAGGCATCCCAGCCGAAGCGGGGATCGCGGTACTGGGCGCTCAAACCCTCCACAGCCGCCTCGTTGATCCCGACGTTCAGGATGGTCTTGATCAGCGGCGGCATCCGATGGGGAGGACTCGCTCGCAAGGAGAGGAGCATGGGATTCTTAGGGTCGCCGAAGCGCCGCTCGCACCACCGCTCGAGAATGCCGAGCTCGTCCCGCAGTTCCGCCTCCATGCCGTCGGGCAAGGCATTGCCGTTGGTCAGGAACTCCTCGCAGTAATCGGTGGGAAGGATGAGCCCGGGGGGAAGCGGCGCGCCCAAACGCGCCAGCTCGATCAGCGCGGCGCCCTTGATGCCATGACGGTTCCGGTCGCCGGGAGGAGCATCGGCGGCTTCGGTGTGGAAGGCGTAGATGCTGTGGGGGCTCTCGGCGGCGGCGTTCATGGCAATCGACTCTTCACCGGCACGGCCGCCGGTCTGCGGGTACGGAAGGCGCCCTCCACGCCGGTGCGGGCTATTGAGCGATGCCCAGCGGCCGAGGGACGGTAAAGGCCCCGCGGATGTTGCGCATCCCCTGCCTGAGGCGCTTCTCGTTTTCAACGAGGGCGAAACGCAAGAACCCCTCGCCTTCCGGACCGAACCCGGCCCCCGGCGACACCACCACCTTGGCCTCCTCCATCAGGCGCAGGGCGAAATCGAAGCTGCCCTCCTTCACCCACTCGCCGGGAATCCGCACCCACTGAAACATTGCGGCGCGGGTGGGCGTGACGTCCCATCCCGCTTGCCGCAGGCCATCCACCACCACGTCTCTCCGGCGGCAGTAGCGGTCCCGCTGCTCCAGCACCTGATCCTGGCAGTCGCGGATGGCAATGATGGAGGCGATCTGAATGGCCTGAAAGATGCCGTAATCGTAGTAGCCCTTGATCCGTCCCAGCGCCTGGATGATCTCCCGGTTTCCCAGGGCGTAGCCGATGCGCCAACCCGCCATGTTGTAGGCCTTGGACATGGTGCCGAACTCCACCCCCACCTCCTTGGCACCGGGCACCTGCAGAAAGCTGGGCGCCTCGTATCCGTCGAAGGTGAGGCGGGCATAGGCGAAGTCGTGCACCACGATCAGATCGTGGCGGCGGGCCAGGCGCACCACCTCCTTGAAGAAATCCAGCTCGACGCACTTCCCCGTCGGGTTGTGGGGATAGTTCAGGAACAGCACCTTGGGCGCCGGGCTGTGCCGAGTGCAGGTGATCGAAACGTCGCGCAGAAATTCCTCGTCGTCCTCCACCCGCAGCCGGATGGTGCCACCGCCGGCAAGGATCACGCTGTAGGTGTGGATCGGGTAGGAGGGCGCGGGGACGATGGCCAAATCCCCCGGTCCCAGCAGGGCCAGGCACAGGTGAGAGAAGCCCTCCTTGGAGCCGATGGTGAAGATCACCTCCTCCTCCGGCTCCAGCGAGACGGCGTATTGCGCCTTGTAATACTTGGCGATCTCGTTGCGCAGATTGTAGATCCCCTCCGATACCGAGTAGCGGTGGTTGCGCCGGTCGCGCACCACCTCCACCAGCTTGTCAACGATAGGGTCCGGCGTGGGGTCGATGGGGTTCCCCATGGACATGTCGATCAGGTCCTCCCCCTCTCGCCGCTTCTCCTGGCGCATGGCGTTGATCTTTCCGAACAGGTAGTCGGGAAGTTGGGACATCCGGTCCGCCAGGTGGACGGACGGCTTGGCCTGTTTCATGTTGATCCGCCTTGCTGCGCTAGAACCGCCGTGGAGGGGCTTGCCCGCGACGACCGGGGAGGGATTCCGCGCCTCCGCCCGGCTGGCATCGGTGGCGGCCCGGCTCGCATCGGTGGCGACCGGCCGCGACACGTTCGTTTCCGCGGGATAAGCGGACCCGGCTGCGCGCCGCCTGCCCACTCCACTATCTGCTCTAAGATTTTTCGCGACTTGTGTCAAGGCACGCCGCCCCGGCCCCGGCGCTCTGAGCCCCATGGGATGGGCCTTTGCGCCACGCGAACGGTCCGGCGGCATGGGGAGCGTAGGGAGCGGCATCGCTGCCGTGCGCGCCGTCTTCATGGTATAGATACGAGGGGCGGTGCGGCCGGTCCCCTCCGAGCCCCCGCAGCCCTCAACGAATCGATGCGTGCGACGCAGCCGCGGTGGAACCCGTGAGGAGGCCATGAGCGATAACCGATCCGGCGGTCCGAGCACCAAGCAGAGCCTGGAGGCGCTCTACGAAAAAATGAGCACGGTCGTGCGGGCAAACCTGGAGCGTGCCGGGACGCTTACGGAGGAAACTCTCGAGCGGGCGCTCAAGGAAGCACGAGACTGGGCCCGCCAGTTGAAGGAGCAATACGGCGAGGACGTCCCCAAAGTGGCGGAGTACCTCCGCCGCGATTTTCAGGAAGCCGTGCGCCAGGCGGGCAAGCAGACCCGCAGGAGCCTCGATCTGGACCGCATCGGCGTCGGCATCCTCGGATTCGTCCAGAAGATGGCCGAGCGCGCGGGAAGTCAGCTGGAATCTTTCGCCAGCAAGCTGGACGAGCGCCTCACCTACAAGACGGGGGAAGTGGCCGGACCGGGCACCCTGACCTGCACTCAGTGCAGCCAGCATTTGTCCTTCGACAGTGCGTCGCGAATCCCCCCCTGCCCCAAGTGCCGCAACACCACCTTCCGGCGCGGTTATTAGGATTCGCGAAAATTCCGCTCCGGAAGGTGGGCGATCACGCTGCCGTACGATCCGCGCATTTCCCCTCGACTTCGCTCGGATCAGGCGAGACGCTCGCGTTGCGCGCTCCTTCCCTCAACAGGCCCGCGACAGGCAGCGGCGCGGCGCGGCTGCCCGCACCTTATAATTCCGAAGGATTCTCTTATGAGCGATCTTCAGGTGCAGGGTTCCCCA
>JAPUJL010000506.1 GCA_027296185.1 SAR324 cluster bacterium
TGGGTCGTGGGAGACCTCTATCGGGTGTGGCGCCCCGCTTCGCTGTTTGCAGTGTTGGACCGGTACGAGGATGCTCATTCGAGTGGCCCGGCCGATCGTCCGCCCGATCGTCCGCCTGATCGCCAGCCCAATGGTTCAGCCGTGGGGGAGTACCGGCGGGAGCGGCACCGGATCGCCGCCGAAGATGGCTCGCACCGCCTGGCCTGGGTGTACCTGTACAACCGCAGCGTCGAGGGCCTGACCCCCATCGCTTCGGGCGATTTCTTGCATTGCGATCTACCCATGCAGGTCAAGAGAATCCGCGATTATTCCGCGCCCCGCGCGTCTGGCGCCGAAGGCGGAGGAGAAACGTGAGACTCCGGCGACGTTCGGTTCGATTCTGCGGCATGGCCGTGGCGGCCTGGGCGCTCGTCCTGGGCGCATCGATTCCGCCGCAGGCCGGGGCACGGGATTGCGACGGCGTCGACTCGTGCATCGCCCAGTTGCGGTTCGGCGAGACGGTGAGTCTGCGCGAGCACGCCGCCCGCCTGCTCGGAGAGCGGGGCGACCCCTCCGCCGTGCTCTTCCTGGTCGAGGCTCTGGGTCGGGACGAGGGGGATTTCGTGCGGGCCAACGCCGCCGAGGCCCTGGGATGGCTCCAGTCAGGCGAGGCGGTGGAGCCCCTGGGCGAGGCGCTGAGAAACGACCGCCGCGATGGGGTGCGGCGCGAAGCCGCGCTGTCTCTTGGACGCCTGCGCCTAACGGCGGGCGTGGCGCCCCTGGGCGAGGCGCTGGAATCCGACCGGAACTATGCCGTGCGGCTGGCCGCCGCCAGTGCCTTGGGCACTGTCGGAGATGCCTCCGGGGCCGCGGCGCTGGGCCGGGCGCTGGCCGCCGACGGCCGGAGCGAGGTGCGCTCCCAGGCAGCCGTCTCCTTGGGGGTGCTGAAGAACACGGAGGGCGTCGCGGCCCTCACCACCGCCCTGGCTGAGGATAGCTTTCCCGGCGTGCGCCGTGCCGCCGCCCGGGCGCTATCGGTCTTCGAGGGCGAAGCGGTGACCCGGGCGCTGGGCGAGGCGCTGGCCCAGGACCCGCACCGTGCCGTTCGGCGCGAAGTGGCGCGCACCCTCGGCGTCCGCGGCGACCGGGATGCTTCACGTCCGCTGGTCCGCGCGCTCCAGACCGATTTGGCTCTCGAAGTCCGCGGGGAAGCCGCAGTGGCGCTGGGCAAGATGGGCGGGGATCGGGCGCACGATGCGCTCGCCTACTTCGCCGAGAACGCCGAGTTGGCCACGTTGCGGCGCACCTCGCGGGATGCCCTGGATACGATCGCCCCCGATCCGCCTCCGCCGGGTGAGGACGAGGATGACGGCGGGGAGTGATCCCAGCCTGTCTTCCGATTCACCTACCGTCCGATTTACTCTCAGTACGCTGCCCGCTCCGGGCCTTCTCCCGCACCGTTCCGAGCCGTTCGCCGGGCGCCGCCCCGCGTTCCGCCGGGGGTGGTGTTCGCCCGGAGAGCGGGTTACGATGCCACGTTGCCGTAAGGATGCGCGGCGGGCGGGTGCCTGCCCCCGCAACGCTTGACCGGAGGGTCGGGTCGCCGTCCGGGTAAGGGAGCCATGCTCGACACGCTGTTACGGGAAATCAACGGTTGGGTCTATGGGTGGTTCGGCGCGGAGGGGCTGGGGTTCTTCCAGGAACACCCGCTGGCCTACACCCTGGGCGGTGCCCTGATCGTCCTGGCCCTGGGCGGGTTGGCCGCCTATGCCGGCTGGAGTGCGGCCCGCCGGATCGCCGAAACCGTGGGGCGGACGGGCCGGCTGCTCCTCAGCCGCGCCGGAAGGCGCTCCCTGGCCCTGGCGGCGGAAATCCGCCGCGGCCGCCGTCGGCTGGGCCGGGCCGCCGAGCGGGCGATGACCGACCGCGCCGAGCGGCGGGCGATGCTGGGCATGCTGGAGCGGTTCGTGCGCGAGGACCTGGAGGCGGCCCTGGAGCAAATGCACGCGTGGATCGCCATCTCCGGGGAGATCCGCGTCCGCGACCTGCAGCGCGGCGTGGAGCAGGGCACCCGGCGCTGGAGCACCTTGGCCGAGGGAACGGCCCGCCGGGCGCTGGAGGAAACCCTCGCCGGGAAAAAGCAACAACTGGCCCTGGCGCAGCGGGCACAGGTGGACCGGGAGCGGTTGCTGGACAGCCTGGAGGAAGCGGCGGCGGCGATCCGCACCCTCGAGGCGGAGCTGGTCGCCCTGGGCGAGGCCCGCAGCCAGTCGCTGCCGGGTTTCCGGGCGCACCTGGCCGAATTGTCGGAGGGTTTCCGGCGCCAGCGCGACGTCCATCTGGAGTACCGGGCAGGGCCGGGCTGAACCGGGCCCGGCCCTTCCTCACGAGTCGTTCCCATCCATGGGCGGTTTTCCGATTCAGCTCTTCCGGGCGCGTTCCCGGCGTGCCACAGTGCAGCCTCTCGCGGCGCCCGGCGGTTCTTTCCGGCGGCCTCGGGCGTTCTGCCTGCCGCTGCTGGCGCCTAGGATGCTGGTGGGGGTTGGGCTGATTTTGTCCGCCGGGGTCTCCCCGGCGCGGGGCGAGGAGGGGCTGACCCTCGCCGTGGCGGCGAGCCTGCAACCGGTGGTGCAGGCGTTGAACGAGTTGCATGCGGCGGCTGGATACCCTCCCGCCACCTTGGTCGTGGCGGCGACGGGCCACCTGGCCCGGCAAATCCGCAACGGCGCGCCCTATCACCTGTTCTTCGCCGCCGACGAGGACTGGCTGCGGCAACTGGCCGCGGAAGGCGCCATCGTCGAGGCCTCGGCGGCAGCCTTCGCAACCGCCCGCCTGGCGTTGGTCTTTCCCGGCTTGGGAAGCAGCGCGGGACAGCCCCCGATCGGCGCGGAGGGGCTGAGCCTGCTCACCGGGGACGGGGTGCGCTTCGTGGCCATCGCCAATCCGGAGTTCGCGCCCTACGGCTGGGCGGCCCGGGCGGCGCTCCGCAACGCGGGCCTGTGGGAGGCCCTCTCGAACAAGCTGGTGTTCGGGGCGAACATCCGTCAGACCCTCCAATACGTGGAATCGGGCAATGCGGACGCGGGTTTGGTGGCCGAATCCCTGGTGCTCGGATGGGAGCGGGGGTGGCGGCCCATCGACCCCGGCCTGCACCCACCGCTGCGGCAGACCGTCGGCCTCGTGAAGGGCGCCCCGCCCGCGGCTGAACGGTTCGTGGCGCTGCTGTACTCGGAACCGGGGCGGGCCGCGCTGCGCCGCTTCGGATACGTCCCCCTGCCCGGGGCCGATCGCCCATGATCGTCAGCGATTGGTTCCCCATCTGGTTCACCTTGAAGGTCAGCTTCGCCGCCACGTTCCTGGCCACCGGCTTCGGCCTCGGGGTGGCCTGGTTCCTGGCCAAGCTGAATTTCCGGGGAAAGCATTTCGTCGACGCCCTGCTGATGCAGCCCCTGGTGATTCCCCCGACGGTGCTGGGATATTACCTGCTGGTGGTTTTCGGCCGCCAGAGCGCCCTGGGCCGCCTGCTGGAGGACTGGTTCGACATCACCCTCGTATTCAGTTGGCGTGGCGCGGTGCTGGCGGCCATGGTGGCGGCGCTGCCGCTGTTCGTGAAGCCGGCGCGGGCCGCCATGGAGGCCGTGGACCCGCACATGGAAAACTCGGCGCGGCTGCTCGGCAAATCCGAGTGGGCCGTTTTCCGCACCGTCACCGTGCCCCTGGCCTGGCGCGGCCTCGTGGCGGGGGCGGTGATGGCCTTCGCCCGCTGCATGGGCGAGTTCGGCGCGACGCTGATGGTGGCGGGCAACATCCCCGGCAAGACCCAGACCGTTTCCATCGCCATCTACGACGCGGTGCAGGCGGGGCGGGAGGGGGACGCCAACGTGCTGGTGCTGATCGTGACGCTGATCTCGATGGGCGTTTTGTGGTTCGTCAGCTGGATCACCACCGGCCGTTACTGACGGGAATCATGCTCGAATTCGACCTCGTCAAATCGTACGGCGCGTTCACCCTCCGCCTCGCCGGCCGGGTGGAGGCGGAATGGCTCGTGCTCCTGGCCCCCTCCGGTTCGGGCAAGAGCCTGACCCTGAACCTGATTTCCGGCATCGTAAAGCCCGACGCGGGTTTCGTGCGGCTGGACGGGCGCACCCTGTGCGACGTGGGCGCCGGGGTGCATCTCCCCATGCGCCGGCGGCGGGCGGGCTATGTGTTTCAGGACTACGCCCTCTTTCCCCACCTCACCGTCGCCCAGAACATCGCCTATGGCGTACCCCGGAAAAGCGACGCCCGGGCCGCCGTGGCGCGCTGGCTGGAATTCTTCCATCTCGCCGGGCGGGAGGCGGCCTATCCCCGCGAGCTTTCCGGCGGGCAACGGCAGCGCGTGGCCCTGGCGCGCTCGTTGGCCAGCGAGCCGGACCTGCTGCTGCTGGACGAGCCGCTCTCGGCGCTGGACCGGCGCATCCGGGAGCAGTTGCAGCGGGATCTGGCGGCGCTCAAGTCGGAACTGTCGATCCCGGTGATCCTGGTCACCCACGATTTCACCGAGGCGCAGGTGCTGGGGGACCGGGTGGCCGTGCTGGAGGGCGGGCGGCTGCTGGAGTCCGACGCCAAACAGCGCCTCTTCGCCCATCCCCGCCGCCACGAGACGGCCCGCTTTCTGGGCGTGGAAAACGTCCTGCCGGCCCGGGTGGAGGCGCGGGCCGAGGATGGCGGGCTGCGGGTGGCCGTAGGCGAATGGCGGGTCACCGTGCCGCCCCATCCCCATCTGAAGCCGGGAGACGAGGTGTACTTCTGCATTCGCGCGGGCGACGTGCGGCTCAAGGTGGACGAGCAGGAGCGGCCCAACCCCTTCTCCGCGACGGTGCAGGCCATCACCCCGGACGCCGGCACGAACCGGGTCGAGCTCAACCACGGCGCCAGCGGCGGACCCACCCTGATCCTGCTGATGGACGACTACGTGCTGGGGCGCTACGAGCTGAACGTGGGCAGCCCGATCACCGTCTGGCTGCCCAGCGAGAAGACGTTTCTCTGTGCCTAATTTCTCTGGGCCTGAGTCCTCTGCGCCTAATTTCACGGAGCTCGGTGCCTCAGCGCGGGAACCCCCGGCCCCCTGCGGTACCCGCCCGTTCCGCCGCACCCCATACGCATAAATCAGCATCAGCACCAGCATCGTCCCGAACACACAGACGATGGGCACCGTGGCGGTGATGTACTTGCTTGACCGGTCTGCCCGGCACCGAGTAGATTTAGCGGGTTCCGAATTTTAGTTCCT
>JAPUJL010000507.1 GCA_027296185.1 SAR324 cluster bacterium
CGGCCACCCGGCGACCGCGCTTCAGGCGATTGCACAGTCGACTGGGGAATGGCCGGCCGTGGCTTGGCCGGCCGTCGCATGGCCAACCGCGGCCTTTCGGAGCCGGCACGAACAGCGAGATGAACCCACCGCCCGCCAACCTCCTCGACTTCGCCGCTCGAGCCCTGGGCGTGCGGCCCTCCCGCTGGGAACGGATGGCCGGGGGCGGCTCCGACCGGGAGTTTCACCGGCTCTGGGCGGGAGAAGCCAGCTACGTGGCCGCCCTGTGCGCCGACCGGGCCGAGTGCCAAGCCTTCGTGGGATGGACCCCCCACTTCCGGGCGCGGGGCATTCCCGTGCCGCAGCTCTTCGGAGAACGGCTGGACGAGGGGCTGTACCTGATGGAGGACCTGGGACCCGAGACCTTGCGCGACCGCCTGGTGGCCCTGGGCGAATCGCCGGATGGGCGGGAGCGCAGACTGGCAGCCCTGGAGACCGCCGTGCGCTGGCTTCCGCGAATTCAGGTACAGGGCGGGGAGGGGCTGGATTACCGCCTCTGCCCGGAAGAGCCCATCATGGGGTCCGCCACCTACCGCGCCGACATTCGACTGTTCCTCGACCGGTACGTGGCGGTGCATGCGCCCGCTTCCATGCCCGGCGCTCGCGTCCGCGCGGCGCTGGAGGCACTGGTGGATCGGGCGGCGGCCCTGGACACGACCCATTTCTGTTACCGCGACTTCCAGACCCGCAACATCATGTGGCGGGAGGAAGCCCCGGTGTTTCTCGATTACCAGTCCGGGCGCCAGGGGCCGCTGGTATACGACCTGGCCTCGATCCTGTACAGCCCGGACAGCCGCCTGGACGACGCCGGGCGGGAGCGGCTGATCGGCGCCTACCTGGAGGCGCTGGGCGAATGCCGCATTCGCGTGGAACGCGGCGAGTTCCTGGCGGCGTTCTTTCCGATGGTGCTGCTGCGGCGGTTCCAGGCCCTGGGGGCCTATGCCCGCCTGGCCGCGGACAAGGGCAAGGTCCATTACCTGGACAAGGTTCCCGCGGCACTGGCCGATTTGCGGAGCCTGTTGGCCGACGGCCGCATCGGCGGCGAATCGCCCGCCCTGCGCGATTGGCTGGGGGATGTCCTGGCCGCCGCGCCCCGCTCAGCCGCCCCTCCGAACCGCGGGCCCGAGCGCGATTCCGCCTGAGAAGCCGACGTCATGCAAGTGAACCGTGTCACCCCCTATCTGATCCACCCCGGCTGGGGCAAGAACTGGCTCTACGTCAAGGTGGAGACCGACGAGGGTCTGACCGGCTGGGGCGAGGCCTACACCCAGATCGACCGGGACACGGTGGTCAGTGCCATGGTCGATGAGCTGGGGCGGCATCTGCTGGGCCGCGACCCGTTCCACATCAAGCAGTTCACGGCCATGGCCTTCAACGACTTCGCCCTGCGGCGGGGCTCCCTGGAGTTCTATTCCGCCCTCAGCGGGATCGAGATCGCCCTGTGGGACATCGTGGGCAAGGCCGCGGGTCAGCCGGTGTACAACCTGCTCGGCGGGCCCTGCCGGGACCGCATCCGCGTGTATGCCAACGGCTGGTACAAGGGCGCCCGGACGCCCGCCGATCATGCCCGGGCGGCCGAGGAAGTGGTGGCAGCGGGGTTCGGCGCCCTGAAGTTCGACCCCTTCCCCGGCCCCTTTCGATCCCACATCTCCCGGGCGGACGAGGACTTCGCCGTGGCGTGCGTGGCCGCCGTGCGCGAGGCGGTGGGGCCGCGGGTGGACGTGCTGGTCGAGGTGCACCGCCGGCTCGCTCCCGTGCACGCCAAGCGGGTGGCCGCGCGCCTGGAGCCCTACGATCCTTTCTGGTTCGAGGAGCCCTGCCCGGCGGAAAACCTGCCGGAGATCCGCGAGGTGCGCGCCTCGACTCGAATTCCGATCGTGACGGGAGAGGCGCTGTACGGCAAGGCCGCCTTCCGGGCGGTGTTCGAACTGGGCGCGGCGGACATCGTCAACCCGGACGTGGCGAACACCGGCGGCATCCTGGAACTGAAGGAGATCGCGGCCATGGCCGAACCGTACCAGGTGGCCGTTTCGCCCCACAATTTCAACTCGACCGCCGTGGGCCTCGCCGCGACCCTGCACGCCTCGGCGGTCATGCCGAACTTCCTCATCGCCGAATACTTCACCCCCTTCGAGGAAGTCTCCCGCGAGCTGGCCCCCAACGCCCCCGTGCCCGAGGGCGGCTATCTGGCCCTGCCGACGGGGCCCGGGCTCGGCATCGCCATCGACGAGGAAGCCCTCGCCCGGCACGCCTACCGGCGCTTCCCCCAGCGCAGCCTGCCGACCTTCCGGGACGAGCGGAGCTAGTCGGCCCCGAGCGGTGGGGTGCGTGGGCCTGATACGTCGTGACGTCTGGCACCATTGCCGCCTGGGCCGTTACTGGGCGGGCAGGTTGCGCAGGTAGTGCTCGTAGACCAGGAGCATGCGCTTGGCGCCGTTGCTCAGGTGCCGGGAGGAAAAGGTGGCGCCGTAGATGCGGCGGATGTCCTGGTTGATGCGGATGGGGTCCGCCAGGGTCTTGTCCACGAGCTGGTCCTTGAAGCGGGGAAAGCGCACCATGTTCCCGATCTTTTCCCGGTAGACCATGATTTCGACGAACCCGATGCGCGCTTCCGGATGCTCGACGCGGATGATGTAGGTGATGTACCGCTTCATCCCGATCACGTTGTCGATGCAGGCATAGGAGGTGACCTGGCCGTCCCGTTGGCCTTGGTAACATTCCATCACCTTGGGGTTCAGCTTGAGCCCCGTCTCCTTGTGAACGACTGCGGTCAGCTCGGGCGCGAAATTCAGCGCCACGGGCACCCGCTTCTCGCCGTCGGGGAAGGCATGATCCAACGCCTCCTCCCGGGTCGCGTACTCCCAAGGCTGTGCCTCTATCGAGGCCGCGGCTAATGAAAGCAGCACGGAGAGCTGCACGGCCAGCCACAAGAGGCGAACGGGAACAGCGAACTTCATGGGTCGGGTTCCTGCCTCACAATTGTTTCGGTGGGTCTTGGGGTTTCGGGGGGTTTGGGTGGGTTTCGGGCGGCTGCTTCGCGGCCACGGGTGGAACGCCGCCCGCCCGCCGCCCCCCCGGGAATGGATCGAAGCGCCGTGGCGGGCAACGCCCGGCCGGAAATCGCTCTCGGTCAACCCGTGCCGCCCGCCCCAGAGGCGCTGCCGCGGGCCCTAGGCGAACATGGGGAAGGGCTCGAACTCTCCGCCGAGCAGTTCCGGGGCGGCCTTGTAACCCAGCCATCCGTCGATGACCGTGGCGTACACCCGCCGGAAGTCGGTCGTGAACACCAGATTGTCGCCTTCGTCCAAATCGGTGAGGCTGGGCGGATCGCCGTAGTGGCCGCCCCGCACCGGCTTGCCCGCCACGAACATCAGACCCGCGGCCCCGTGATCGGTGCCCAGGTTGGTGTTCTCGGGCACCCGCCGGCCGAACTCGGAGAAGAGCAGCACCACGACGTCGTCGGCGCGTCCGATGCGCTCCATGTCGCGCAGGAACCCGGACACCGCGTCGGAGACGTAGGTCAGCAGCCGCCCGTGAAGGTTGGCCTGGAACACGTGCGTGTCGAACGCGTTGTTGCGCACGCCGGTGTAATAGAGCCGGGTGGGCATTCCCGCCTCGATCAGAGCGGCGACCTTGTCCAGATCGTAGGAGACGATGCCGTAATCCACCGGAGAGCGGTAGCGGGACCAGGCGTCCTTCACCAGCAGCGATGCGTCCTTGGCGCTCTGGGCGATCTCGTGCAGGAACCGCCGCGAGGGATTGGCGGAGTGTGCGCCGCCGCCCGCCCTGTCGAAGATCGGGCGCTCCTGAAAGAAGCCCTCGCGGGCGAACTTGTCGGGCTCGTCGAACACCACCGGCACGTGGTCCCGGCTGCGCACCGCGAGGGACTGGGTCGCGGCCACGTTGATCATGGCATTCCGCGTGCCGGCGGGCAGCATCGAATCGGCCAAGCGGCCCATCCAGCCGTATTCCGAGCCGCTATTGGGGGCTGCGGTGTGCCAGTAGGCCATCGAGGTGAAGTGGGAGAATGAGGGGTTCTCGTACCCGCAGCCGTGAACGATGCCCAGCCGGCCGTCCTTGTACAGCCGCTCGAAACCCGCCATGCCGTCGTTGAGCCCGAAGTGATCGTCCAGCTTTCGCAGCCGACCGGGCCGGATGCCCAGGTTAGGCCGCTGGCGGTAGTAGGCATCGTCGCCGTAAGGCACGACGGTGTTCAGGCCGTCGTTGCCCCCGGAGACCTCGAACACCACGAAAATCCGCTCCGACTCCCCGCCCTGCGCGGCCAGGGCGGAGGCCACCCGTCCGAACATCGGCGGCAGGGGCGCGGCACTCAGGCCGGCCACGCCCAATCCGTACAGGCCGGCCCTGAGCAGGTCGCGGCGGGTCATGCCCCGCGGCAGGATCGATTCCTTCTTCATCGGGTCCTCGTTTCGTTTCGATTGCGTTTCCATGCCCGTGAACGTTCGCTTTCGGCCATAGTTTCCCCACCGGCAATGGGATCGGCTCAGCCCAGCTGATATTCCGGCGCGCTCATGATCAGGTGCACGAGCAGCCGCAGGGGATCTTCCAGGTAGGATACCGCCCGGCGAATGTCGCCGGTGCCCAGCTCCCCATCGAGGAAGTCGATCAGCACGATCCGGTCGGGTCCGTCCACGGGCACCAGTAGCAGGCGCATCAGGAAGTAATCCACCACCTGCTCGGTACTCTCCAATCCCTCCGCCAACACCATCCCGGTCGGGTCGAGTTGGGCGGTGTGGCGCGGGATCGGTTTGACCCGCTGAATCGCCATCTGCCACCCGCGGTAGCTGCCGAAGCGGGTATTGAAGTCCTCGTCCCGGTCGGCCATGACGTTGGACATGGCCATCGTCTCGCCGTCTCCATCGCCATTGCCGGTCTCCGGGACGGTCGCCGTCGAGATGTCCATGCCCCGCGCGATCTTCCGGTTCACCAGGCGGATCGTCTCGTCGCGGGGGAAGCGGTCGTGGGCGATGAAATTGATGTCCGGATAGACCACGTTGCGCGCGAAGTTGCCCCGCTCCAACAGTAGCCCAGGAGTGATCCAGCTCCGCCCGTGCGCCCAGCCGGCCACCGTAGGCGGGTGGAACAGGTGCTGGCCCAGGGCTGCGGTGGAGTCGTTGAAGTCCGGCACGCCCGGCACCTCGCTCAGGCCCAACCGCTTGTAGGTGGAGATGGCCACCTGCACCGGGCTCTTGATGTGGGTGCCGAAGGAAGGCTCGCTGTAAAAGTCCTTCGAGAGCAGGATCGTCCGCAGCAGCGGGGCGATCTCGTACCCGCTGTCCCGGAAGATGGCACCCAGGCGCCTTTGCAACTCCGGCGAAAGTTCCTGCCGCACCAGGTAGCGATAGATCTTACCGGCCAGGTACTCGGCGGTAACGGGCTGGTCGAGGATGATGTCGATCGCATCCACCCCGTCGAATGGGCCGGTGCGGCCCAACAATCTCTTGTCCGTCTCGTCGTGCTCGGCGTCGTTTACGACGAAGGTCAAGCCCTTGTAGTTCCATCCGGTGAAGGCCCGGGCCGCCTCGCGGATATCGGTCTCGGTGTAATTGCCCACGCCCAT
>JAPUJL010000508.1 GCA_027296185.1 SAR324 cluster bacterium
TCGGATCGATCCCCTGACCGTTCATGGAAGGCCGTGACCTGACCCGGGGCTCGGTGCCGAGGCTGTTGCTGGTGTCGACGCTTCCGGTGCTGGCCTCCTTTATCCTGCAGTCGCTTTATGCGTTGGCCGACCTATACTTCGTCGGCTTTCTGGGCGGCGCGGCGCTGGCGGGGGTGGGGATTTCCATCAACACGTTCTTTCTGGTCATCGCCCTGGGCCAAACCATCGGCTCGGGTGCGCTGGCGTTCATCTCCCAGGCCTACGGCCGGAAGGACCCTGCCCGGATCACGGCGGTGTTCGGTCAGACCTTCTGGCTGGCCATCGGGCTGGGCGCGGTGCTGTGGGCGGCGGGGTGGTTTTTCGCGGAAACCTACTTCGACCTCTTCACCGCGGATGCGGAGGTGCGGCTGGAGGGGCTGAGCTATTTCCGCATCTACTGCGCCACCTTCCTCATCCAGACCTTCCTCATCGTCTGCGGCGCGTGCTGGCGGGCCACCGGAAATTTCGTGCTGCCCACCCTGCTGATGGGCGGCAACGTCCTGCTCAACCTGGCGCTCGATCCGCTGCTCATCTTCGGCTGGGGTCCGGTGCCCGCCTTCGGCGTGGCCGGGGCGGCCTGGGCCACCGTCATTGCCCAGGGTTTGGCCATGGGGGTGTATTTCTGGCTGATTCTGCTGAGCCCCCGCAACACCTTGCTCCGGGTGCGCCTGCCCATCCGGCTCAATGCGGGGTTGGTGGCGCGGCAGTTGCGGATCGGGTTGCCCGCCGGCGCGCAGATGCTCTTGGCGACCGTGGCCCTGGCCATGACCTACCGGGCCGTGCGGCCCTACGGCGCCGATGCCACGGCGGCGGTGGGGGTGGGCTTCCGGCTCCTGCAGTCGGCGATCTTTCCCGCCGTGGCGGTGGGCGCCGCCTGCGCGAGCATGGTGGGGCAAAACCACGGGGCGGGGATGGGCACCCGGGTGCGGCAGACCGTCGGCTGGGCCATGGCCCTGGCGCTGCTGGTGATGGGAGTGGAGTTGACGGCGCTGCTGACCGCACCGGATTTCTGGATCGGGTTATTCGCCGCGGAGCCGGGGGTGATCTCCATCGGCGCCCGCTACCTGACGATCAATGGCTTCGGGCACGCCCTGGTCGCATACAGCCTGATCGCCACCTTCTCCTCCCAGGCCATGGGCCGCACCCTGCGGCCCTTACTGGCCGTGACGTCCCGGGTGGCGCTCTATCTGGCGTTGTTGCTCGCGGTGGACGCGTGGTATCGGCCCTGGCTGGACGGGGTGTTTTGGGCACACCTGGCGGCCATGATACTCGAGGCGGCGCTCATGACCTGGATTCTGGCCGGGCTTTTCCGCGCCACCGTGGCGGTGCCCCTGGGTGCCGTTTCCGCACCCCGGCAGGAGGCAGACACTACCGCGGGATCGGCCGCGCCCTAGCACCCGCGGCTTCGCGCCGCGGCGAATTTATTGGGGCACGCTGGTGGGCCAGTCGATGAATTCGGCGCAGACGATGCGCTTGGCGCAGCCGCTTTCGCGGATACACCGCACGATCGCGCGTATTCCCCTTTCGGCGTATTGATTGCGGCAGTGCATGATGCAGTCCTGGCGCCGCGGCTCCTCGCTCATGCACCGCCGGTATTCGGGGTGGTAGGTGCGGAACAGGTCTTTCGCTTTGGGGTCCACGGAATCCAGGTTGGCCCCGTACCGCTTCAAATCCTGCCGGCACTCGTGGTACCGGTTCAGGCATCGGCGCACGCAGACCAGCGCCCGGTTGATGGGCCGCTCAGGGCACGACCCGTCGCACAGAATCCAGTCCTTGGCGGGAAACAGGCCACAGGTTTCCCCCCCATCTTCCGCTTCCTGGCCGGGGGTGGCCGCCGCCAGCGTC
Organism: SAR324 cluster bacterium; assembly: GCA_027296185.1. Lineage (GTDB taxonomy): Bacteria > SAR324 > SAR324 > SAR324 > JACQKK01 > JAPUJL01. The sequence goes on from JAPUJL010000508.1 coordinate 1,885, forward strand.
AGCAGCAGGATCGCGGTAGCGACTCCCCCTAACGCGGCTCCCAGCGGAATCAACCCCGTCCTCATCGTCGTTCCCCGATCGAATTCTGTCCCGCTCTTTCCGGGCGAGCCTACTCGGTATAGAACACCTCCACGTCACCCAGGTGCGTGAAGCGGGCACGGACGTGTTGTCCGGGCTGGACGATCGGACCCTGCACCAGGGAGCCGGTCATGACGATCGACCCCGCCTCCAGCCGCCGCTCGTACCGCGCGAGGGCGTTGGCCAGGAATGCCACCACGGCCCGGGGGTCGCCCAGCGCCTCGGCGCCGGCTCCGCTGCCCGCGGGTTGCCCGTCGATTTCCAATAGCATTCCCTCCAAGCGCAAGTCGAGCCCTTTGAGGTCGACGAGGCGGTTGCCCAACACGAATCCGCCGTTCAGCGTGTTGACGGCGAGGAAGGTTTCGATGCTCCGGGGCTCCTTGCCGTAGCGGAGGTGGCCGATCTCCAGGGACGCCATGACTCCCTCGGCGGCAGACATGACGTCCGTGACCGTCGCGCCGGGTCCCTCCAGCGGGCGGGCGAGGAGGAATGCGATCTCCGGCTCCACGTTGGCCATCACCCAGCCCCCCACGCTCACGCGCCCGCTTTCCACCAGACCCCCGGAGGGCAACAGCCCGGGACACGGCTCGTGCACGCCGAAGAATCGCTGCATGACCTTCGCCGTCAAGGCCGCCTTGACCCCCGCTACCGTTTCCCCTTGGGCCAGCCGCCGGTCGACCAGCGCGAACTGGAGACGGAAGGCGTCGTCCACGGAAACTTCCGGGAACGGCTCACGCAGTTCCGGCATGGGCCGCTGGGCATCGTAGTGCTCGAAGAGCCAGGCCTTGGCCGCTTCGAACCGGTCGGGGGATAGGGGCATGTCTCGGCTAACGATTCGGGCCGGTCCTCTCGCCGTCCAGCTGGCTGACAGAGGACGCGGTGGTTCCTCCGGCTAACCTACTCCGGGTGCGGAGCCTTGTAGAAGGGCAACCCGCGGAGGTGAAGTTCGTGATCGGAGCGAGCGGCCCACCAGCCGAGCCGCTTACGGAAGCCCGTCCAAGTGCAGCCGGATTTTGTACGCCCAACCTTCGTCGCCGATGTCGTCGGCGACCCGCTCCAAAATTTGATGCTGGGTGGGAATGCCTGTGTTTTGCACCGTAAACCCGCCGCCGCCGGGCAGGGCCCGCTGCAAATCGAATATCTTGTAGGAGCCCAGGTAGGCCACAGCGTCCCGCAGCACTGCCCGCGCCGCCGCGCTCAACTCCTCCTCGGTGTCGTAGGTAAGGTTGTACCACTGGCCTCCGGAGCGCAGGCTGTTCAGGTAGTACCGGCCCGGCTTCAGATTCAGCACGAAGAAATCGCCCTCCCGGTCCACCTCGACCACGGCCGGAAGTCCGAGCGGGTCGATCCGAATCCAATGCTCCTGGTACAGCATCACCGCGTCGATCGGGGCCCCGCGGGCCGTCACATTGCCGAAGGCCAACGTCCCCGAAGGAATCGGCGGCGGCGGCGGTTCCAGCAAATCTTCCGCGGCCGGTTGGGCCTGAGCCGGCGCGGCGCTCTCCGGCGCCTGGGGCTCGGACCCGCCGCAGGAGGCGAACAGGAAGCCGGCGCAGACAAGCAGAATGGCGGCCAATCGAGTCATCGTACATCCCCGCATGAGTCCCCAACCAAGATGGTTTCACTTCTCGCCGCTTCCGGCCTTCAAGTCAAATGGAAGCCCCGGGAGTCCGCTACTAAGGGCCGCGCCCCTTGAAGACAAACCCGCTGGGCTGTGGCAAAATGCGCCGTGGCGGGCATCCGATCTATGTCGCGAGGTGGACATGCTGTACGACAACGTACTCCAAGTCGTGGGAAACACGCCGTTGGTGCGGCTGAACAGGATCGCCCGCGGCCTTGAGCCCCTCGTGGCGGTGAAGCTGGAATTCATCAATCCTGGGGGTTCGGTCAAGGACCGGATCGGGTTGGAGATGATCGAGGATGCCGAGCGCAAGGGCCTCCTCAAGCCCGGCGGCACCATCGTCGAGAGCACCTCCGGCAACACGGGGATGGGGCTGGCCATGGTGGCGGCGGTGCGCGGGTACCGCTGCGTCTTCACCATGCCCGACAAGATGAGCCAGGAGAAAATCGATACCCTCCGCGGCCTGGGGGCCGAGGTGGTCGTGACTCCCACGGCCGTCGAGCACGACGATCCTCGCAGCTATCACTCCGTCGCGGTGAGGCTGAACAAGGAAATCCCCAACTCGATCTTCCCCAACCAGTACGCCAACCCGAACAATCCGGTGGCCCATTACAAGACCACCGGTCCGGAAATCTGGGAGCAGACGGACGCCCGGGTGACCCACATCGTCGTCGGCATCGGTACGGGCGGCACCATCACCGGCATCGGGCGCTACTTCAAGGAGGTGAAGCCCGAGGTGAAGATCGTTGGGGTCGATCCGGAAGGGTCGATCTTCTACGACCTGTTCAAGACCGGGCAGCAGCCCAAATCCGTGCCCTACAAGGTCGAGGGGGTGGGCCAGGACCAGTTGCCCGAGAACGTGGACTTCGGCGTGATCGACGAAATATTCCGCATCGGCGACAAGGAGGCTTTCAACGTCACCCGCGATCTGGCCCGCATGGAGGGCATCTTCGCCGGCGGCTCCTCGGGCATGGCCGTGGCTGCGGCGCTCAAGCTGGCGGCCGGCTGCGGCAAGGACGACTGCATCGTCGTGATCCTTCCCGATACCGGCTCCAATTATCTCAGCAAGATCTATAACGACGATTGGATGAAGGAGAATCAGTACCTGGATTCGCCGGTCCGCCTGACGACCGGGGACGTGCTCACCCAGAAGGCCGCGGAGCAGCCCGCGATGATCTTCGCCTCCTCCGATGCGACCATCGGCGAGGCGATCGACCTCATGAAGCGGCACGGCATCTCCCAACTGCCCGTAATCGCCGACGGCGACGTGCTGGGCAGCCTGGACGAGACCCGCCTGCTGAGCCTCCTGCTCACCAATTCCGAGGCGTGGCACCACAACGTCATCGAGTTCATGGACGCCCCCTTCCCCATCGTGGCCGAGGACACGCCGGTCGAGGACCTTGCCTCGATCCTTCAGAACCGTGTGCAGGCCCTCATCATCGAGCGGCGGAACGGCGAGCGCGACATCGTCACCAAATCCGATCTGATTTTCAGCCTGCTCAAGGCGGAAAAGGAGATCGCCGCCCGCTAGTCATGCCGCGAGCCGCGACCCCGGAACTCAGTGAAATTCGGAACCAAGGCCGTTCACGCCGGTCAGGCGCCCGACCCCTCGACGGGCGCCATCATGACGCCCATTTACCAAAGCTCCACGTTCGTCCAGTCGGCGCCGGGCAAACATCAGGGCTACGAGTACGCCCGCACCGGCAACCCCACCCGCACGGCGCTGGAGGCCAATCTGGCCGCCCTGGAATCTGGCGGGCACGGCATCTGCTTTTCCAGCGGGCTGGGAGCGATGGACGCGGTGATCCGGCTGCTCAAGGCGGGGGATCACGTGGTGTGCTGCGACGACGTCTACGGCGGCACCTACCGGCTGTTCACCCAGGTTTTCGCCCGCTTCGGCATGGAGTTCACCTTCGCCGACATGGCCGATCCCGCCGCCGTGGAGCGGGCCGTGACCCCTCGGACGCGGATGGTGTGGATCGAGACGCCCACGAACCCGCTGCTGAAGGTGCTGGATATCCGCCGCATCGCCGCCCTGGCCCGGGAGCGGGGCGCTCTGGCCGTCGTGGACAACACGTTCGCCACTCCCTACCTCCAGCAGCCGCTGAACCTCGGCGCCACGATCGTCGTCCACAGCCTGACCAAGTACCTGGGCGGCCATTCCGACGTGATTGGCGGCGCGGCGGTCACCGACGACGGGGACCTTGCCAAGCGGCTGCACGCCATCCAGAACGCCGTGGGCGCGGTGCCGGGCCCCATGGATTGCTTCCTGGTGCTCCGCGGAACCAAGACTCTCCACGTGCGCATGGCCCGCCACTGCGAAAACGCCGGGCGGGTTGCGCGCTTCCTCGAGGATCACCCCCGGGTGGGGCGGGTGCACTACCCCGGGCTCCCCGGCCATCCCCAGCACGCCCTCGCCGCCGAGCAGATGACGGGGTTCGGCGGGATGGTCTCCTTCGAGCTGGCCGACGACTCCCTCCAGCGCGCCGCCGCCTTTTGCACCGCCACCCGGGTCTTCTCCCTGGCGGAAAGCCTGGGCGGCGTGGAAAGCCTCGTCGAGCACCCCGCCATCATGACCCACGCCTCGATCCCCAAGGATGTCCGGGAGAGCTACGGCCTTCGCGACGGCCTGATCCGCCTCTCCGTGGGCATCGAGGATGCCGACGACCTGGTGGAAGACCTGGGCCGGGCGCTGGAGACAGCGCATCGCTGAGCCCGTGCGGTGCATCCACGGAAGGATCGTGTTAAGGCAAGGCGGGGTTGGATCGGCGCCGCGAGGAGAGGCCCCATGAACGGCAAAAACAGCGAAGACGGGCTGCCCACCGAAGAACAGGTGCTCGAGGAGTTCGAGAGCCGGCTGGACAAGGTCGAGCCGACCAACGTCGATAAAGTGCTCCAGGAGGAGTTGGAAGTCCTGGGGAAATTCCAGCAATCCTCGCGGCTGCGGAAGGAATTCACCAAGGTCAAGATCCTCTTCAGCATGCTCCGCGACCACGTGAAGGGCGATTACCACGTGAGCGCCAAGAGCATCGCCGCCATCGTTGCCGGGCTCTCCTACCTGGTCTGGCCTCTCGACCTCATCCCCGACTTCATCCCCATCCTCGGGCAGTTGGACGACCTGGCCGTCATTTTGCTGGTGTGGTTGTTCATCCGGAACGACTTCGAGCCCTACGTCAATTGGCGCTCGCAAAACGACCTGGAATACGAACTGATCTACGACGAACTCTACGGCGAAGACGCGTGAAAGGCGGCGGGATGGGGAATCGCCACCCATCGAATCGCGCCGCAACGGGCTCGGCTTTGTTCAGCATACGCCTCACACCAACTCCATTTGCTCGGGCTTGCCGGCTTTGCGGAGGTGGATCACTTCGATGCCGCGGGCGCGGAGATCGGGGGCGATGAGCCAGTTGCGGTGGCAGCGTCCGGGGTCTTCCTCGGCACACATGACGCAGACGCCGCCC
>JAPUJL010000509.1 GCA_027296185.1 SAR324 cluster bacterium
GTGGGCGCCGACGATCCGGCGGAGGACGTGGCCCGGCTTCGGAATGGAATCGCTCACGGCCTGCCGGGAGCGGCTGGAGCACTGGCGGCGCACGCTGCCGGGGAGCGTGCTGTCTGAGGAGGGAGGTGACGGCGCGGCGGATCCGGCCTGGGGTCTGGCCGAGGACATCCGCGGCGCGGGCGGCCACCCCGCGGCGGCCCACGGCCTCGAGCTGGCGCTGCTGGACTTGACCGCCCGGCGGCGGGAAGTGCCCCTGGCCCGGCTGCTGAACCCGGAGGCCTTGGACGCCGTCCCGGTCAATGGCACCCTGGGCGCCGACCCGCCCCCGGCGGCGGCGCGGCGGGCCCACGAGTTGGCGGCCGCCGGTTTCCGTACGCTCAAAGTCAAGGTGGGCGCGGACGATCCGGCGGAGGACGTGGCCCGGCTGAAAGCGGTGCGCCAGGCGGCGGGCAGCGGCATGGGAATCCGCATCGACGCCAACGAGGCCTGGACGCCCGACGAGGCGCTGCGGGCGCTGGAGGCCCTGGCCCCTTTCCGCATCGAGTATGCCGAGCAGCCCGTCGCCCGAGGCAACCTGGCCGCCATGGCCCGGCTGGCCGGTGCCTCGCCCATCCCCATCGCGGCGGACGAGGCGGCGCTCTCGGAAGCGGGCGCCCGGCGAGTGCTGGAAGCCGGGGCGGCGCAGGTGCTGATCCTCAAGCCCATGGCCCTGGGCGGTCCCGTGGCGGCGCAGCGGGTGGCGAGACTCGCCGCGGTCCATGGCGCGCGCGTGGTGATCACCACGACCATCGAGGGGGCCATCGGCCGCGCGGGGGCGCTGCACACCGCCGCCGCGGTGCTGCCCCTGACAGGCGGCGCGGTGCCGGCCTGCGGATTGGCCACGGGAGACCTGCTGGCGGAGGATCTGCTGAAGGATTCCATCGAGCCGATGGACGGTGCGATGAGAATTCCGAGAGCGCCGGGGATCGGTCTCCAGGGGGCGGATGGGGCGCTGGCGGAGGCGCGTTCCTGACCTCCGTCCAGACACGGGTTGATCTTTTGCCGAACAATGGTGTATTCCGCCTCACATTCTCCACGGCCAGCGGCACTTTAGGGTTGCGGTTGGTCCGGACCGGGGAATTCCACGAACATCGACCGCATAACCGCTGGAACGAATGAAGGTTGCCGTCGCCAAGGAGTCCGCACCCGGTGAAACCCGGGTTGCCATGATCCCCGTTTCGGTCGAACAGATGGTCGCCAATGAGCATGAGGTGATCGTCGAATCCGGCGCGGGGGCCGGCGCAAACTTTTCCGACGAGGATTACACGAACGCGGGAGCGCGGGTGGAAAGCGCCCGCGAGTCCGTCTTCGCCGATTGCGATATCCTGGTGAAGGTGAATCGCCCCGCTCTGGCCGGAGAGCCGGGGGGCGACGAGGTGGCGCTGCTGCGCGAAGGCGGGGCGCTGGTGGCCTTTCTGCAGCCCTTCAGCAACCCGGAGTTGCTGGGGCAGTTGGCCAGGCGGCGGGTCTCGGCTTTCGCCATGGAGATGATTCCGCGCATCTCGCGGGCGCAGAACATGGACGCCCTGTCCTCCATGGCCACCGTGGCGGGGTACAAGGCGGTGTTGCTGGCGGCCAATTCCTTTCCCCGTTTCTTTCCCATGTTAATGACCGCCGCGGGCACCATCGCCCCGGCGCGGGCGTTGGTGCTGGGGGCCGGCGTGGCCGGGTTGCAGGCCATTGCCACGGCCAAACGGCTGGGCGCGGTCGTCGAGGCGTTCGACACGCGGCCCGTGGTCAAGGAGCAGGTGGAAAGCCTCGGCGCGCGGTTCGTGGGATTGGACCTGGAGCACGACCAGGCCCAGGACGCGGGCGGCTATGCCAAGGAACTTTCCGAGGACCAGCACCGGAGGGAAATGGAGTTGATCGCCAAGCACCTGGAACGGGCGGACATCGTCGTCACCACGGCCCAGATTCCCGGTAAGCCGGCGCCCGAGCTGATCAGCGAGGAGATGGTGAAGTCCATGAAGCCCTCATCGGTGATCGTCGATCTGGCCATCGAGACGGGCGGCAACTGCGCCCTGAGCGAACTGGACAAGGTGGTGCAAAAGCACGGCGTGACCATCATCGGCTACCCCAACCTGACCCGGATGATGCCGGTGCACGCCAGCCAGATGTACTCGCGCAACGTGTTGAACCTGCTGAACCATCTGGCGGGGGATTCGGGGCTGAACATCGACATGGAAGACGAGATCACCTCGGGCACCGCCGTCACCCACGGGGGCGAGATCACCCACCCCGCGCTGAAGGGGTGAGCGCCCTAAGCCGAATGCGCCCCTCCCCTCCGCCGGGCGGGGGCGGGTGCCCGCCGCGGCCGGGCCAGGCGGGCTTTTCATTGCGGAGGCGGCCTTAATGCCGGTCTATCTCATCGGGCTGTACGTATTCGTGCTGTCGATCTTCGTCGGGTACGAGATCATCTCCAAGGTGCCGCCCCTGCTGCACACGCCCCTGATGTCGGGCACCAACGCCATCTCCGGTATCAGCCTGGTGGGCGCGGTGATCGCTGCGGGTCACGGCGAGGATCGGCTCACGACGGCGCTGGGCTTCGCCGCCATCATCTGCGGCACGATCAACGTGATCGGCGGCTATCTGGTGACCAACCGGATGCTACAAATGTTCAGGAAGAAGTGAGCCCAACGCCATGATCGCCCAGGTCTCCGACATCGTCTATCTGGTCTCCGCGGTGCTGTTTATCGTGGGGATCAAGATGCTCAGCTCGCCCAGGACCGCCGCCCGGGGGAACTACCTTTCCGCCCTGGCCATGGCGCTCACGGTGGGCGTCACGCTCCTGGGCGGCGAGATCGCGGGCTTCACCTGGATCGTGGCCGGGGTCGCCGTGGGCGCGACGGTGGGGATCGCCGCGGCGCTGACGGTGAAGATGACCGCCGTACCCCAATTGGTCGCCCTGTTCAACGGGTTGGGGGGTGCCGCCTCGGCGCTGGTAGCCGTCTCGGAATACTTTCGGCGGTTCGACGCGCTGAACCCGTTCCTGATGGTGGTGATCCTGCTGTCCCTGCTGGTGGGCGGCATCACCCTCAGCGGCAGCGTGGTGGCGTTCGCCAAGCTGCAGGAACTCATCTCCGGGCAGCCGATCACCTACCCGCTGCAGAACGCCACCAACATTCTGCTGCTGCTGGGGGCCCTGTCCGTCGGGGTGTACATGCTTGTCCAGCCGTCGGAGGCGGCCCTGTTCATCGCCCTGGGTGGGTTGGCGCTGGTGCTGGGGGTTCTGATGGTGATCCCGATCGGCGGCGCGGACATGCCGGTGGTGGTGGCCCTGCTCAACTCGCTCTCCGGTGTGGCGGTGGCCTTCACGGGGTTCGTGCTCTCCGCCAACGTGCTGATCATCGTGGGCTCCCTCGTCGGCGCGTCGGGGGTGTTCCTGACCGTCGCCATGTGCGTGGCCATGAACCGCTCCGTCTGGAACGTGATGTTCGGTGCCTTCGGCAAGGTGGCCGCGCCCGCGGCGGGTCCCGCGGTGGCCAGTCCCCAGGGCTCGGTGAAGGCCTACACCATCGAGGACGCCATCACGATCCTGGAGAATGCGAGCCTGGTGATCATCGTCCCCGGCTTCGGCATGGCCGCCGCCCAGGCCCAGCACGCCGTGCGCGAGCTGAGCGACAAGCTGGGGGAGATGGGCGTCTCGGTTAAGTTCGCCATTCACCCGGTGGCGGGGCGCATGCCGGGCCACATGAACGTGCTGCTGGCCGAGGCTAATGTGCCCTACGATCAGCTGTTCGACATGGATCAGATCAATCCCGAATTCAAGACCGCCGACGTGGCGCTGGTTATCGGAGCCAACGACGTGGTCAACCCGGCGGCCAACGAGGATGCGTCCAGCCCCATCTACGGCATGCCGATCCTCAACGCGGAGATGGCGCGGACGGTGATGGTGCTCAAGCGCAGCATGAATCCCGGGTTCGCCGG
>JAPUJL010000051.1 GCA_027296185.1 SAR324 cluster bacterium
CTCCACGGTTGGGACGACCCGGAGTTGGTCGTGGCGGGGCTGGGCGGACCCGGCCTCGATTCACTCTATCCCGAAGCGCTGAACATCGCGGCAAGGTTGATCGGCGCGGAGGCCTGGAACCGGTGAGCGTGCACCTGTACATCTCCCCCGACCCGGAGACCACGGCCCAGGCGGCGATGGAACAACTGGAGGCATGGGGTGCCGAGTCCATCGAGGAACAGAACCGGTTCCGCGCCTCCCTCGCGGGCGGCTCCACGCCCCGGCGTGTCTACGAGCTGTGGGCGCAAGGCTCGAAGCTGGACTGGCAACTGGTGGAGCTGCTCTTCGGCGACGAGCGGTGCGTGCCGCCGGACCACCCGGATTCCAACTACGGCATGGTGAAACGGTCGCTGCTGGACCATCTGACGCGGCTGCCCCACGTCCACCGGATGGCCGGCGAGAATCCGAAGCCCGAAGAGGCCGCCATCCAATACGAGCGGGTGCTCCAGCGGCTGATGGGCGAGGGCGAGGGGCTGGACGTGGCCCTGCTGGGCATGGGCGGTGACGGCCACACGGCGTCCCTGTTTCCCCAGTCGCTGGTGCTGGAGGAGACCGAGCGCCGCTGCGTGGCCACCCAGGCCCCGGACGGAGCGCCGCGGTTGACCCTGACCTTCGCGGAACTGCGCGAGGCAGAGCGCATCATGTTCCTGGTCGTGGGCGCGGAGAAGGCCGGAATCCTCCGCGAGGTGCTCGAGGGCGATTTCGATCCTCTGCAATACCCGTCCCAGACGCTGCTCAGGGACAACGAGTTGGAGACGCACCTGTTTCTGGACGAGGCCGCGGCCGAGCCGCTGGAATCGGAGTACGAGGCGTAAGCTGCTGCCCCCCCGGGCCGCCCAGCCAAATCGCCCAGCCGGGCAAGGCGCGGGAGGGGCCGGGCCTTGCAGCCGGGCGAGGCGCAGGCAAGCTGCAAACGAAATCGGGAATCCCACCGGAAGGAGCGAGCGATGGAAAAATATAGTGTGGCCATGATCGGCCTCGGCGTGATGGGGGCCAATTTGCTGCTCAACCTGGAGCGCAACGGATTTTCCGGGGTGGGGTTCGACATCAACGCGGATTCGGTCACCAAGTTCCTGGAGGGCCCCGGCAAGGGCAAGAAGGTCACCGGAGCCAGCTCCTGGAGCGAGGTGGCGGAAAAGCTGGAAAAGCCGCGCAAGGTGTTCATCCTGGTTCCCGCCGGCAAGCCGGTGGATTCGGTGCTCGGGGAACTGAGCGCCGTGCTGGAAAAGGGCGACGTGATCGTCGAGTGTGGCAATTCCCACTACCCCGATACCGAGCGGCGGGAGGCGGAGCTGTCCGCCAAGGGCTTCAACTTCACCGGCATGGGCATCAGCGGCGGCGAGGAGGGCGCCCTGTGGGGACCCAGCATGATGCCCGGCGGGCCCCGCGAGGGCTACGACCGGCTGGCGCCCTCCCTGGAGAAGATCGCGGCGCAGGTGGAAGACGGCCCGTGCGTGACCTACCTGGGACCGGGCGGGGCGGGGCACTACACCAAGATGGTGCACAACGGCATCGAGTACGGCGACATGCAGTTGATCGCCGAGGCCTACGACCTGCTGAAGCGGCTTGGCGGGCTGAGCAACGAGGAGCTGGCCGACGTGTTCGGCGAGTGGAACCAGGGCGAACTGGAATCGTTCCTGATCGAAATCACCGCCCGCATCTTCCAACAGAAGGACGAGGACGGCGGCTACGTGGTCGACAAGATCATGGATACCGCCGCCATGAAGGGCACGGGCACCTGGACGGTGCAGGATGCCTACGGCATGGCCGTGCCCATTCCCACCATCGCCGCCGCCGTGGACGCCCGGGTGATCTCCGCCATGCGCGGCCAGCGCCTGGCGGCCGCCAAGTCCATTCCGGCGGACGTGCAGCCCAAGCCCGCCGCGGACAAGAAGGCCTGGATCGATGCCGTGCGCGCCGCCCTGTACTGCGCCAAGACCTGCAGCTACGCCCAGGGTTACGCCATGCTGCGGACCGCTTCCGAACAGCACGACTGGAATCTGCCCTTCGGCGAGATCGCGCGCATCTGGAAGGGCGGCTGCATCATCCGGGCGCGGTTCCTGGGCTCGATCCAGGAGGCCTACCGCCGTGACGCCGATCTACCCAACCTGCTGCTGGACCCGTTCTTCAAGGACGAGCTGGCCGGTCGCATGAGTGCCTGGCGCCAGGTGGTGGTGGAGGGCGTGAAGAGCGGCGTGCCGCTGCCGGCCATGGGCGGTTCGCTGGCCTATTACGACGCCTACCGCACCGAGCGGCTTCCGGCCAATCTGGTGCAGGCCCAGCGGGACCTGTTCGGCGCCCATACCTACGAACGGCTCGACCGCGAAGGCTCCTTCCACACCCACTGGAACTGAGCCGCGCGGAGAAATACTGCGGGTCAGTCCCCGGGCCGGCGGCATCCTCGCGTCCTCGCCGGCCCCCCGCCCGAACTGCCCCTATATGGCCGGCTATTCCGGAACCCACCTGCCCAAGAAGCTCGGGATCAAGCCCGGGTCGCGGCTGTCGGTCGTCAACGGCCCGGACGGGCTCGAGGAGTGGCTGGCACCCCTGCCCGAGGCGGTGCGGCGCTGTGGGCCGCGCGAGCAGCGGCAGGACGTGATCCTCCTCTTCACCACGCGCAACTCCGAACTGGCGAAGCGCTTCGGGGTTCAGGCCAAGCGGCTGCAGCCGGCGGGCGGGCTCTGGATCGCCTGGCCCAAGAAAAGCTCCGGCGCCGCCACCGACCTGGACGGGAACCGCATCCGCGCGATCGGTCTGGCTGCGGGGCTCGTCGACAACAAGGTCTGCGCCGTGAGCGAGGTGTGGTCCGGGCTGCGGTTCGTCTACCGGCTGAAGGACCGGCCCTAGGGGCGGG
>JAPUJL010000510.1 GCA_027296185.1 SAR324 cluster bacterium
GAGGGGCTTGAACCTGTGCGAGCGCCGCGTACTTCGAGACGCGCGCTTCGCGCGCTCCTTCCCTCGGCGGGCTCGGGACAGGCAGCAACGCGGCTTATGGCGCGATCTGCTGAGGCAGTCTATCTTCGACGGCCTGGCCCGCCATGCCATTCACCATCGGGAGAACGCGATGACCGATCTACCCCCACTGCCCACCATGGGTGTCGGCAGCTACGCCGCGCCGGGATGGTTCATCGCCATGCTGCGCCGGCTGCGGCAAGACCCGGATTCCCTCGGCACCCAGGACATCGAGGAGCTCTTCGACGATGCGGCCCGCGCCGTCGTGACGGACCAGTTGGAGGCCGGGGTGGATATCGTTACCGACGGCGAGCTCCGCCGCCAGCGATTCGTCTTCGAGATGTACGACCGGGTGGAGGGCATCCGGCGCGTTCCGCCCCGGCGGCGCATCGGCGTCGCGGGCTACGACAAGGCGCCGACCTTCGTCGCCGTGGGTCAGATCGCCGCGCCGGACGGATTCGGCGTCGTCGAAGACTTCCTCAGGCTCCGGGCGCTGGTGCCGGACATGCCCCTGAAGATGGCCATTCCCGGGCCGCTCACCTTTTGCGGCAATATCGCCGCTGGGGAGCGCGACCCCGCCGAGCTGATCGAGACGGCCAGCGCGATGGTGCGCGCGGAACTGTCCGCCCTGGCGGAAGCGGGGGCGGAGTACCTGCAACTGGACGAGCCCTGGCTGGCCCACGCCCCCTACGGGTTGACCGTCGAGGACGGCGTCTCCGCGATCAACCGCACCCTGGAAGGGCTCCCCGGACGTCTGGCGGTACACATCTGCTTCGGCAACAACGCGGGCCGGCCCTTCGCCAACCGGCGGCTGGACCGCCTGGTGCCCGCCGTGATGGAGCTCAACTGCCAACAGTTGGTGCTGGAGTTCGCCAACCGGGAGATGGGCGAGGTGGAAGCGGTGCGCGCGCTCTCGGAGAAGTACGACATCGCCGCGGGGGTCGTCGACGTGAAAAACTACTACCAGGAAACCCCGGAAGAGGTCGCCGCCCGCATCCGCACCTGCCTCGAGCACCTGCCCGCCGAGAAGCTCACCGTCACCGCCGACTGCGGCTTCTCCGCCCTGCCCCGCTACGTGGCCCGCGCCAAGCTCCGGGCCATGACCGCCGGAGCCCGCCTGGTGCGCGCGGAGCTGTAGGGGCCGAAGCACGCGGTGCGGATGGAAGTGGCGCCCAAGGGTCAGCCGCAAGCCATGACCATCTCCCGCCGGTAGCGGTCCCGGCCCGGGAGTGGTAAATGGGCTTGCTGCCGGGAACCTGCCCAGCGCTCCCCACGGAGCCGTCATGGACTGTCCGCAATGCCAATCCGATAACCGGCCGGGGCGCCGCTTCTGCGCCGAATGCGGAGCTCCGCTGAACGTCGCCTGCGCCGCTTGCGGGTTCACCAACGAGCCTGGCGAAAAGTTTTGCGGCGGGTGCGGGGAAATTCTGTCTCCTGAGGCGTCCACGCCGGCTGCCCCTCAGTCTTCCGCCGCCGTGGAGGGCGAACGGCGCCAGGCCACCGTCTTGTTCTCCGACCTCTCCGGCTTCACCGCCATGACCGAGCAGCTCGACCCGGAGGAGGTGCAAGGGCTGATGCGTCGCCTCAAGAATCGTGCGGTAGAAATCGTCGAGGCCCACGGGGGCATCGTCTCCCAGTTCGTGGGGGACGAGGTGCTGGCCCTGTTCGGCATTCCCAGCGCCCACGAGGACGACCCGGTGCGCGCGGTGCGGGCGGCACAGGGGCTTCATGACCTGGCCCGCGAGATGAGTCCGGAGGTTGAGGATAAGATTGGGCGGGCCCTGGCCATGCACACCGGCATAGACACCGGGCTGGTCGTGACCTCCACCGCCGACGACCGGGATGGCCGGATCGGGGTGACGGGTGACACGGTCAACACCGCCGCCCGGCTGAAGGCCCTGGCGGAGGAGGATAGAATTCTGCTAAGCCCGGCGACGGCTCGGCTGGTCGGGGATTTCTTCGAGACCGAAGCGCTGGAATCCGCCGAGCTAAAGGGCAAGGCGGCCCCAGTGACACCTCACCGTGTGGTGGGCGAGACCCTGGCCCGCACCCGTTTCGAGGCGGCTCAGCAGCGAGGCTTCACACCTTACGTCGGCCGGGAGCGCGAGCTGAGTCAAATGCGCCGCTGTCTGGAGAACGCCATTGCCGGGGAGGGACAATACGTCACGGTGGTGGGCGAGCCGGGAATCGGGAAGAGCAGGCTAATCTACGAGCTGCGGCACGAAATCGACCCGGATCGGGTCGCAGTGCTGGAAGGGCGCTGCCAGTCCTACGGCGCCGAGACGCCCTACCTGCCTTTCCTGGATGCCCTGCGGCGGGGCCTGGAGTTGAAGGAAGACGACACACCTGATCAGCTACTGGAGAAGGCCATCGCCAATATCGCGGCGATCGATCCGGAGCTGAAGAGATACCTGCCCCATATACTGCACCTGCTCTCCATTTCATCCGAAGGGCATAGGCTCCCCGAGACC
>JAPUJL010000511.1 GCA_027296185.1 SAR324 cluster bacterium
ACATACAGGACGTTGCTGGGAACCGCTTTCTTCAACTCCGGAGTCGAGTCGGTGAAATGTTGCGGCCAAGCGCCGCCCAGACCCACCTCGATGGCGATGTACTGCTTGCCGCCGGCCAAGTAGGTCATGGGAGGGGCATTGATGGCGGATCCGGTCTCGAAGCGCCAGAGTTCCTGCAACGTGTCGGCATCGAGCGCCACGACCTCGCCTTCCGCAAGGCCAACGAAAACGAGGCCGCCACCGGTGGTCAGCAGACCGCCCAGCATCGGAAACTTGGTTTCCCATTTTGCGCGGACGGTGCCTGTCGAGAGATCGATGGCCGTCACGCTGCCGGTGATGCGCCCCGAGCGAGGGTCGTCAAAAGTGAAAAACGGGGCGCCGCCGAGAAACCATTCACGTGTAGCCGGGTCCCAATCCGGATCGGCGACCATGGCGTTCGCCTTGTTGCAGCTCTCGATGACGGGGATGTAATACAGGCCGGTATGGGGATTAAAGGCCGTCGGGGGCCAGTTTTTCCCACCCGTGTGGGCGGGGCAGCTGATACCCTCGACCTTGCCGGCGTCGCCTACTTTCGTGACGCCCCCGCGCCCGGCGGCGGTTCCCTTCGCGTAGGGTTGGATATCGACGTTGGGATCGTAAGAATTCGGCCTGCCGTTTTCGTCCAGTCCGTCAGTCCAGTTCAGCTTTTTGACGAACTGGGTTCCCCAGATGTATTTGCCGTTGGTGCGGTCCAAGGCATAGACGAAGCCGTTGCGGTTGGCGTGAATCGTCGCCCGCACGTACTCGCCGTTGATGTCCATATCGACAAACGTGTTTTCCGCGATGGAATCGTAGTCGTACGGATCGTTGGGCGTGTGCTGAAAGCCCCAAAGGAATTTGCCGGTATCCACATCGAGGGCGATGGTGCTGTCGGTCCACAGGTTATCGCCGGGGCGATACGCGTTGTCCCAGTCCGGACCGGGATTGGCCGTTCCCCAGACCACGATGTTCAGTTCCGGATCGTAGGAACCGGTGATCCAGGTGGAGCCGCCGCCGGTCTTCCAGGCACCATAGTTGTCCTTCCAGGTGTCATGGCCCGGCTCGCCCGGCCCGGGAATGGTGTAGGTTCGCCAGATTTCCTTGCCCGTGTTCACGTCCAGTGCCGCGATCCAGCCGCGGACGCCAAACTCGGCGCCAGCCATCCCCGTCAGCACCATGTCCTTGACGACGAGAGGGGCTCCGGTAAATACCTCGGCAATTCCGGGATCGGCCAGCTGGGTCTCCCAGAGAAGGTCGCCGGCGGTCTTGGTCAGGGCAAAAATCCGGCCGTCGATGACTTTACCCAACACTTTCTGGCCGTGCAGGGCGACGCCGCGGTTGTTGATCCCGCAGCAGGTCACGCTGGGAGCATAATCACGGTCGGCCTCGGGATCGTACTTCCATACGCGTATTCCCTTCCCGCCGCGGACGTCCAGCTTGGTGACCACGCCCCAACCGGTGGTCAGATACAGGAAGCCATCCTCCGCGATCGGCGTTCCTTCCAATCCGGCAAATGGGAAGATGAGGGGACCTGTCCCTCCCCCCTGAGCGTCACCCATGGCCCACGTGAAGGCGACTTTGAGATCGGCCACATTGTCTTTGTTGATCTGGCTGAGGCTGGAGAAACGGTGGGCCTCGTAATTGCCGTGGTGGGTGAGCCAGTTACCGGGTTCGTTTTCGCTGTTGACCAGGCGCTCGTGAGTCACGTCACCCGCCATGGCCGGCACGGCGAAAAAAGAGATTCCGAGCACCAGCCCCAGGAATCCCTTGAGCGTTACCGTTCTGCCGAATAATTTTTCGGAGTTCATCGTTACCTCCATCGTTTACCTTCAATCATCCCCCGGACTCCATACGAGATACGGAAAATTTTTCTTGCCGGACTCCACCTTCAAAGTTCGACACGAATCGCCTCCTAACAGGTTCTGAACAGGAGTTCAAGGTTTGGGAGAAATAAGGCTTGTCAGCAAATTGGGTGATTGACAAAGCTCGGGCGCTGCCGGTGTGGGGTACGGGAATCGGAGGGTGTGATTTCTCGACGCCGCACGTTAACCTGCTCGTGTACGGTCGCCGGCCAGGCCCGGCCATCGGGCAAATTCGCTACGCCGAGTGCTTGCACAAAAAGGGCGAACTGGATGCGGCGCGGGAGCAGTTGGATCAAGCCGAGGCGCAGTCCCGCGACATGGGCATGGATTGGTGGAGGTCGCAGGCGGACGGACAGCGAGGGCGGATCGACCGGGGGGAGAAGTTCGTTTGGTTCGCGCTCTACGTGGATGGGCCGCCGGGATGACCTCACCCCCCGGCCCCCGTCCCTAGGGAGAGGGGGAGCCCGGCTCGGTGGGTCGGGCTTTGGAGGGTCGGAGGTGAGGCAGGCGGAATTCGCAATCGATGTGGACGGGCCGCCAACCATGACCTGAGAGGTTTACCTACGGGTTCCCGATGCTTTCATCTGGGAAATATCGGCGAAGGGTAATTCGATCGAGCGAAGTTCCGGGAGCGCAATGCAACTTAATTCGGATTTCAGTGAGCGTGTGGTGGTGGACTCCAACGGTCTCCCGTGGGCGCCATCGCCCGAGAACGGGGTCGCACGCCGGATGCTGGAGCGGGACGGGGGCGAGGTGGCACGGGCCACCAGCATCGTCCGCTACTCACCCGGGTCGTCGTTCCCGGCCCACGAGCATGGAGGCGGTGAGGAGTTTCTCGTGCTGGAGGGCCTGTTCGCAGACGAGCGCGGGAGCTATCCGGCGGGCACCTACGTCCGCAACCCGATCGGCTCATCCCACGCGCCCTTTACTGAAGAGGGCTGCACGCTACTGGTCAAACTCAGGCAGATGCAAGCACCCGCCGAGCCACGGCTGGTGATTAACACCGCGGTGGGAGAGTGGACTCCGCTCTCGGAATCCGGGCGCCAGTTGCAGCATCTCTATCGCAATCACCGGAACGGCGAATCGGTCTGCTTGGCTCGCCTGCACCCCGGTGCGGCGGCCCGGGACGATCATCACCCCGGCGGAGAGGAACTGTTCGTTCTCGAAGGCACGCT
>JAPUJL010000512.1 GCA_027296185.1 SAR324 cluster bacterium
GGGTGCGCGGTGGCGGGAGGGCTCGTGGGCATGGGCAGTGGGATTGGCGATAGGTTGGAAATCCCCATGAGGACGGGTAACATCGTTTCACGATCCACAACCGCCGTCAAAATGGGCGGCGGGCCGGTCGTGTCCCAAACTGAAGCCCACGCCACCCGGAACCGCAGTGCGGCAGGCTCAAGCTCCCGGGTCCGCCGCCGATAACGGAACTAGGGGAGCCCGCGGAAGCGAAGGGGAGGGACGGAGCGGGCCCGGCGGGAGTGGGCGGAGCGGTTTGCGGCGGCAATGATTATGACAATCGGCCTGTGAATTTCGGCCTATGACCATCAAGCGATACATCACGGTGTTCGTGGCGGGAGGGCTTACGGCGGCCTTGGCGCTCGCCGTGGGGCTGCTCTGGTTCGGCGGCACCCTGCCGTTGTCCCGAAAGAGCGGCGACTACGACCCGGCGTTGGCGGTGGTAGTCCCGCTCCCGGGCTGGGCTGCCGTGGATAATACGGCGGCCGCGGAAATTACGGCGGTTGCCCCTTCCCGCAAGCCGCAGACGTCAATATCCGAGGGGCCGGTGCCGGCCCCCAACCCCGGCCGGCCCGAAAAATCCGTGGACGCCCCGGCGGCCCCGGTACCCAACCCACCGCCAGTCTCCACCAGGCCCAAGCGCCATCCCCGCGAGCTGGGGCGGCTGGCGATCGTGATTGACGATCTGGGCCACAACCTGTATCAGCCCCGCCGGCTGCTCGCCCTCGATCAGCCGTTGACGTTTTCCATTCTTTCCGCGCGGCCCCATTCGAGCGAAGTGATGAACATGGTGCGCCGGGCGGGCCGGGATTTCCTGGTGCACCTGCCCATGGAGCCCATGGCATTTCCCCGGGACAACCCGGGTCCGCGGGCGCTGCTGCTGAGCATGGACGCCCAGGCCACGCGGAAGCTGGTACGGGCGCACCTGGAAAGCCTGCCGGGGGCCGTGGGCGCCAACAACCACATGGGTTCCGCCTACACGGACGACCTGGCCAAAATGCGGATCGTCCAGGAACTCGTCGCCGAGCACGGCCTCCTGTTTCTGAACAGCAAGACCACCGCCTCCCCGGTCCCCGCCCGCATCGCGCGGGACGGCGGTTACCCCTATCTGGAACGGGATGTGTTCCTGGACAACGAGCGCGACGTGGGGGCCATCGGCCGCCAACTGGCGCGGGCGGTGCAGCGTGCCAAAGAGAGGGGCCGGGCCATCGCCATCGGCCATCCCTATTCCGAGACCGTCCGCGTGCTGCGGGAGCGGCTCCCCCGCCTTCACGAACACGGCGTCCTGCTGGTCCCCATTTCTCAGTTGTAGGCGCCCTTTCGGGCGGCCTCCCGTTTCGACCGGGCTCGATCCTTCGGCCGGCTCACGGGCGCGCCAAGCGCCGCGAATGGAGACACTCGCTGGATGGGAAATCCGTTGCGATAGGCAACAGAGTTGTGGTTCAATTCGATCGTTGGGAACGGATTTCCCAACGTTGGTATCACCACCACATGGAGGTGCGCCATGAAAATGTCCCAATCCGATTCCGGCCTCCAACCGAGCGGTATCGAAACCTCCCACGCCGTGGATTTGGTGCTTGCGGCGATGATCCAGGGCAACGCCGTCGTGGATCACGTCAATCTTTCCGACCGCGCCAACGAGATCCTGATGGCGATTCAGGAGGGCTATTCCGCCTCGAACGAGGCCCCCGGATTTCTCAACCGGGCCGCGACGCTGGCGCCGCTGATGATGATGCAGCAGGAGATTACGGACCTGGACGGGATCCGGAATATCATGTTCAGCATCGGCGAGTCCTTCGTCGCGATCGGAAAGCTCAACATTTAGCCCATGAATCTCCGGTTCGACGGGCCATACCGCTTGCCCGGACGTACCGGCTGAAGGCTAACCTTCGGCGCCGATCGCGGAGAGCAGCCGTTCCAGCAGACGGTCGGCTTCCTCCCGGGTCTCGCGGTCCAACTCGTAGGCGTTGGGCCGCCGCCGGATGGTGTTGCGGAAAATCCCCCGCCGAACCAGGATGTGCTTTTCCAGGGCGAGCAGCGTGTCCAGGGTGGGGCTTTCCAGCACCATCAGCGAGCAGAGCAGAGGATGAACGCGGTACACCGTGTCGTCGTCCCCTGCCTCCAGGGCCTTCCAGACCGTCGCGACAGCGTCGACGGCGTCGCAGCCGGGCATGGTGCCGGCCGCTCCGCGGCGGAAGGAATCCACCAGGTACACCCCGGCCATTCCCTCGAAGATGCGCGCCCCGCCGCCGGTGGCATCGCGCAGTTCGCTGATCTGAGGTCCGATGGGCTGGGCTTCGGGCTTGAACAGGATCCGCCCGCCCAGCTCGTTGCGCAGGCGCGCCTGGAACGCGATCGGCATGGGGCGGCCCACGTGGGCGCTGCCGTCCTGCACGATCACGGTCAGCCCGGTATCCCGCACCAGGGCCGCGTAGTGATCGAACAGACCGTCGAGGCTCCAGCCTCCGGTGAGGGGCGGCGTGGCCATCAATGCGGCGGCGCCCGCTTCTTCCGCCGCGTGGGCGTATTCCAGGGACTGGGCGGTGGATTCGCCGTGTACTCCCACGATCACCGGTCCGCGCCCCTCGGCGAACTGGACGAGCCGCCGCCCCATCTCGCACCGCTCCTGGTAGGTGAGGCGGAGAATTTCCGAGGCCAGGGCCATCACGATCCCCTGGGCGCCGCAGGCGAAGGCGAAGTCCACCTCCCGGTGCAGAGTGTCGAAATCGATGCGGTCCTGATCGTCGAAGGGGGTGTGCACGACCGGCAGCACGCCCCGGATGGATTCGCTCATGGGTCGCTTCTCGGCTGGAGTGGTGCCGCGGCAGCGGCTCGGTTCGCGCGGGCTATCCGTGGGTGATGGGGATATGGCGCGGTTCGGCAGTCACCCGCGCCAACCACTCCCGGATGTTCGGATAGGGTTCCAGGGTGAACCCTCCCTCTTCGGCGACATGGGTATAGGCATACAGCGCAATGTCAGCGATCGTGTAGCTTTCGCCCACGAAATAGCGCTTTCCGCTCAGGTGGCCTTCCATCACATCGAGTGCGGCCTGGCCTGCTTCCCGCTTGCTTTCGAGGGCCGTCCGCCGCTGGTCGTCGATCGCGAAGTGCAGCAGCCAGTTCCGGGAAGTGGCGATGTTGGGCTCGTGGCTGTATTGCTCGAAGCACATCCACTGAAGCAACTGCGCCCGGCCGATCCGATCTCCCGGAAGGAGCGGCGAGCCGTCGGCCAGGTAGAACAGGATCGCGTTGGACTCGGCGAGATAGGCTCCCGGCTCGTATTCCAGCACCGGAATCCGTCCGTTTGGATTGATCCGGAGAAAATCCGGGCTGCGGGAATCGCCCTTGGAGATATCGATTTCGATCCGCTCGAACGGAATCTCGAGTTGATTCAGGGCCAGCCGGCACTTGTAGCCGTTGCCCGAATCCAGGTTGTCGTAGAGGCGCATCATACCGAATCGTCCCCCGCCGGAGCCGATCTTCACATGCCCCCAAATGCCGGAGGTCCGGGTTCGCGTGGCCCGGGCGATAGCCCCTACTCATTAGCCGATACCCCTGATATTGTCGATGCGAACCCCCGAGGGGCAGTCCCCGTACGACGATCGGCAGATGACCACCAAGCTCGTCATGTCATGGAGTGGGGGCAAGGACAGCGCCTGCGCCCTATTGCGGCTCCAGCAGGACCCGCGTTACGACGTGTGTGGCCTGCTGACCACGGTCACCGAAGATTACGAGCGCATCAGCATGCACGGCGTGCGAGCCGTATTGCTCCGTGCCCAGGCGGCGGAGTTGGGGCTGCCCCTGCACGAGGTGCGCATTCCCCCCGGATGTTCCAACGCGGATTACGAGGCCCGCATGGGAGAGGCCGTGCGGCGGCTGATGGCGGAGGGGGTGGAGGCCGCCGGGTTCGGCGATCTGTTTCTCGAGGATATCCGGGCCTACCGGGAGCGCCAGTTCGCCGCCCTCGGTGTGGAGCCGGTGTTCCCCATCTGGGGTGAGGAGACCCGCGCCCTGGCCCGTGCCGTGATCGCCCAGGGCTTCCGCGCCACCTTGTGCTGCGTCGATCCGCGCCAAGTGGCGGGCGCGCTGGCGGGCCGGGCGTACGACGAGGCCTTGCTGGCGGACCTGCCCGATTCGGCCGATCCCTGCGGCGAGAACGGAGAGTTCCACACCTTCGTCCACGACGCGCCCAACATGCGCGGTGCGATTCCCATCGTGGTTGGCGAGCGGGTGGAGCGGGAGGGCTTCGTGTTCGCCGACCTGCGGCCGGCGGCGGCAGCGCTTGACGTCGCCTCGCCTGCCGAGGGGGAACCATGAGCCGCTCCCAATCGATCGCCCGCGTCCTGTGGCTGGTGCTGGTGCTGAACCTAGCCGTCGCCCTGGCCAAGCTTGGGGTGGGGTTCTCGGTGAACTCTTTGGCGATGATCGCCGACGGATTTCATTCTCTGCTCGACAGTTCCTCGAACGTCGTCGGGTTGGTGGGCATCTATTTGGCCAGCCGCCCGCCGGACGCGGATCATCCCTACGGCCATCAAAAATACGAATCCTTCTCCGCCCTGGGGATCTCGCTGCTGCTCGGCGTCACCGCCATCGAGGTGGTCGAGGCGGGGATCGTCCGGCTCGCGGGGGATTCCCGTCCCGAACCGACCCAGTTGGGGTTCCTCGTCATGGCGGTCACCCTCGTGGTGAACGTGCTCGTCACCCGCTACGAGGGGCGGCGTGGACGCGAACTGAGCAGCGAAATCCTGTTGGCCGATGCGGCCCATACCCGCTCGGATATCCTGGTCTCCATCTCCGTGATGGTGGGCCTGGGTGCGGTGTGGCTGGGGCTGTTCTGGGTCGACTCGGTGGTGGCCTTCATGATCGCCGGGCTGATTCTCGTCATCGCCTACCGCATCCTCCGGCGGGTCTCCACGGTGCTCACCGATTCCACGTCCCTGTCTCAGGCGGAAATCCAGGCGGTGGTGATGGGCGTGCCGGACGTGATTTCCTGCTCCAACATCCGCAGCCGTGGCGAGCCGCCCAACCTGTTTATCGATCTGGAAATCCAGCTCGATCCCGATCTGCCCTTGTGGAAGGCCCACCGCTTCGCCCACGTGGTGGAGGACCGCTGCCGGAGCGAGCTCAACGCCGCGGACGTCGTGGTGCACGTGGAGCCGCCCGAGACCGTCGCCCAGGCCGCCCAGCGCGCACGCTTCCCCGCTTCCGCGGAGTGATTTCGCGACTCCGCCGCGGCCGAATCGCGTGGCCGATCTGCCCGGCCGCTCCGCGGGCGCGGCGAGCCACGGATGGGGAGGCCCCAGCCGATTCGATCTGGAAGGGATAGTCAGGGGCGGCCCCGGCGCTCCCCTGCGGATCCGGATGCCCTTCGGGCCGGTTTATTACTTCAAGTTTCCGTTACCGGAAAAAATCCTCCTCGCGCCGAACCGCGAGGCCAGCTCGTAGGCGCGTTCGGCTTCCCGCTGAAACCGGAACCGCTGCCGCCACTCCCGCGAGCGCCTTCCGCTCCGCTCGGAAGCGTTCCTCCACAACAGCGTATAGGCATCGCCCACATGCCTCTGGGTGCGCCCGAAATCCCGCGGCGCCTTTGCCTTGGTGAAGACGGTGAGCGCCTCCTCGTATTCCGCCAGGGCCTTCCGGGTGTTGGTTCGCGGGAAATTCCCCTGGGCCAGCATCATGTGCGCCAGCCCCGTGTCGACGTGCGCCTGTCCGTAGGCCTGCGGGTGTTCCTTCGCCCTGAAGAACTTCAGGGCCTCCCGGTACGCGGCGAAGGCGGGCTCCATCTTCGAGTCGTCCTGGCCCCTACCGGGTTGGAAGGATTCCCGGTAGGCGTTTCCGATCAGGTTCTGCAATGCGGCGTAGCGCAGGGGGGCCGCCTCCCGGGTATGCACGGCAAGCGCCTTGCCGTATGCCGCGATGGCCGCGTCCGTCTCCTGCGAATTGCCGCTGCTCTTGCCCGAGGCGTAGTGGGCCTTACCGAGGGCCGTCTGGGTTTCCGCATAGGCCTCCGGTGCTGTCTCAAGGGAGCGCAGCTTCAGAGATTTGGCGAAGGCGGCGATGGATTTGGCCAGATTCTCCTTCTCGTTCTTCCGCTTCGCCATGTGCAGGCGGCATTCGCCGATCCGGTGGTGAAGCCGGCCCGCCACCTCCGCATCGATCTCGTCCTCATAGGCCGCCAGGACGAAGCGGTAGACCTTCAGCGCCGAGTCGTAGCGGCGGCGCTCGAACTTCGCGTCGCCCTCGTCGATCTCCGCGGCAACCTTGGCCTGGAACGCCGCACGCTGCCGGGGCTGCACGGTGTTGAGCACGTAGTCGGTGGTATAGACGAGGCCCGCAACGAAGCAGGCCAAAATAACCACGACGACCGGCCAGGGATTTTTGTTCAGGAATCGCGTCACAACGTTCATGTTGCCCCGGAACTCCTCGATGGTGCGGCTCGTCCGCCGGTTATCCGGCCCTCATTGCAATTCGGCACGTGGAAAATGTCAACCACCGGCCGGGGGAAAGGCGTCTCCTGGGGCCGCGGTCCTCACCCGGATAGCGGAATCGCCGGGAGCCCGTGCCGCGCCTATGCGGCCACCAGGGGATGGCCGATTACTCCAGCGCCTTGGAGGGGGCCAGGGTATTCCGCCGGTACACGCCGAACTTCGCCGCGGTCTGGTAGGCAATGCGGGCCTTGGACTCG
>JAPUJL010000513.1 GCA_027296185.1 SAR324 cluster bacterium
ACGGGTTGGCCATCGGCCGGCGGAGGATTTCTTCGTTCCAGGGGTCGGAAATTCAGCGCCGTTACAGGCCGACCCACAAAGCGGTGGGCGGGCGCCCGGCCGGTGGACAGGCGATGGACGGACAAATGCCACCTACGCTACTGACGGCACCGCTACTGACGGCACTGTGTGGATCGCTTTACATCGAGAACGGCATCGCGGCACGATTTTCCGCGCGGGGAACGCGAAATGCCGCGGTGGAGCCCACCGGATCGGTGGGCCGGTAGCGGGTGGCAGCGGGCCTGCCCGCGGGCGGGCTCCGCCGCCAGGGAGCGGAAGGCTAGCTGACGTAGGCCAGGAGGCCGCTCTTCAGCTCGGAATACGGTCCCGCGTAATCCGTCGAATTCCAGCGGTGGTACGTGCAGAAATTCGGGTCCACCCGGCACGCCTCGACGAACATGTTTTGCAGCGAGTCGGTGTACTCGTTGCGGAAGGTCTTGATCGGCGACCCGGGAATGATGTGAATCGGAACTTTGACAGCCATCTTCGGGCGAACTCCCCACAAAAAGGAACCCACACTCCGCAGCCCGCGGCCGATCGAGCACCGACCCGGCCACCCGCCGCAACTTCGCGGCCGGAGCGCGGAATAACAGTAATGTCTGTGCATGTAGCACAGCTTGTCCAGCGGGACAATGCCCAATGGGGGAGCCGGGAACCGCTCCGGCCACCCCGGAACGCCGGGTTTCGCACCGGTCTTTCGGGAACTCGTTCTCAGCACCTTGTTCCGTGGTGGAGGTGGGCAGCCTGCGTGGAAGCGATCCAACCATGACCACTGAACCCGCGGCCCTGGGCATCGGGCTGGACACCGGCGGCACGTTCACCGATATCGTCCTGTTCGACCTGGGCTCCCAGCGCATCGTCCGCAAGTTCAAAACCCCTACGACCCACGGAAACTACGCCGTGTGCATTGCGGAGGCCTTCCGCCAAATCGGTCTCACCGCCCCGGAGGCGGGGAGGCTGCGGCGGGTGGTGCTCTCGACGACCCTGGCCACCAACGCCGTGGCGGAGGAGAAGGTGCACCCGACCGGTCTGGTGATCGAGCCGGGCGACATCCGGGTTCCGCCGGATTTTCATCCGCACCTGGCGTTGCTGCGGAGCCAGATCTCCTTCGATTGCCAAGAGGTGGTTCCCGTGTCGCCGGAGGAGGTGTTGCGCATGACAGCGCCCTTGGCCGGCCGGGTGGAAAGCTTCGCCGTCTCCGGCTATGCCGCCACGCGGGACCCGGTGCACGAGGAGCGGATCGCGCAGATTCTCGAGGGCGAGTACGGCAAGCCGGTGGTGCTGGGCAGCCACCTCACCCACCGCCTGAACTTTCTCGAGCGCGCCCGGGCCGCCGCGCTGAACGCCGGGTTGCTCCCGGTGATTCTCGAGTGGTTGCGGGCGATCCAGTCCATCCTCGGCGATCACGAAATCCAGTGCCCGCTCTATCTGGTGAAGAGCGACGGCTCGCTCATGGAGGCCCGGGAGGCACTCCAGATGCCGGTGCACACCCTGTTTTCCGGCCCCGCCGCCTCCCTGCACGGCGGCAGCCACCTCACCGGATCGGAGGAGGCCATCGTAATCGACGTGGGGGGAACCACCACCGACGTGGGGCGCGTGCGCAACGGCCGGGGCACCCTGCGGGAAGGCGGGGTACGCATCGAGGGCCGCTCCCTCGCGGTGGACGGGCTCGACCTGGCCACCTTCGGCCTCGGGGGCGACAGCCGCCTGCGCCGGGTGGGCAGCGGGGGCTTCCGCTTCGAGAACCGCCGAGTGCTCCCCTTCTGCCGCGCCGGGGCGCACTACCCGCAATTTTCCCCCGCCGCGCTGGAGCGGGAGCTGACCGACCGCTGGCACTTCGGCGATTTGGAATTGCTGGAGCTGTTGGCCCTCGACCCCCATCGCGATCTGGCGGACGGCCCGAAAGGGCGCGACCCGTTCCAGGAAGCCCTGGCGCGGGAATTGAGCGGCGGACCGCTGCGGGAGCGGGATTTGGCGGAACGCATCGGCGCGGCGGTCCCGGCGCCCGGCGGGTTCCCGGTAGCGGCCGGCGAGGCGGTGCGGCGCCGGGTGGCGGTACGGATCGGGTTCACGCCCACGGATCTGTTCTGCGCGGAGGGGCGGATTCCCGGGTTCTCCCAGGAGCACGCCCAGGCCATGCTGGAGCTGTACGCGCGCATGCTGGACCTGGCGCCGGAGCGCTTTGCGGAACTGTTGTGGGAAGCCATCCGCCGCCAGACCGCCAGCATCCTGATCGGATTTCTGGCCGGGTTCGATCCCGCCGCCATGCCCGAGGGCCGGGTGCTCGACCGCTTGTCCGAGTTGGCCCTGGAGGACGGCGCCAGCGGCCGGCCCCGGCTGGAGTTCTCGCCCGGGTGCGGGTTGGTGCTGGTCGGCGCCGCCGCGCCCGTGATGTTCGCCCACGCGCCCCGCGGCCTGAAGGAGTGGATCGCCGTGCCCGAGCACGGGGACGTGGCCAACGCGGTGGGGGCCATCGCCTCCCGCTTCATGCTGCGCGAATCGGCCACCCTCGAGCCGCTGCGCTATGGGGGCGTCGAGTTGTTCGACCACCACGGCAAGCGACCCTATCCTTCCCTCGAAGAAGGAATGCAAGCCGCGAAGGCGCAAATGGAGGTGCGCCTCCGCGAACGGGCCGCGGAGCTGGGGCTGGAGCAGCCCGCCATCGAGTTTGTCGAGGAAGTGATCGAGGATTACGCCGATTTTTCCCGCCGCACCCGCAAGGAGCTGGTGCTGGCGCGGGTGGAGGCGGTGCTTACGGGCCTACCGGGGTGAGGCGGACGCCGCGCTCGGAATTCCGGTAACGAACCGGCTCAAGACTCCCCGCCATCGGGCACCACCTCGCCGATGGGGGCGTCCCGCGCGCCGGGGGCGGGCCAGTCCTCCGGCCAATCCTCCCGGTTTTCCAGTTCCTCCAGGGTCACCAGATGGCGCGGGTCGCTGAGGCGGTAGGGAAACAGCCAGCCGTCCAGGTGGTCGTACTCGTGCTGGAAGACGCGGGCGTCCCACCCGGCGAACTCCCGGGAGACGCGCTCCCCGTGCTGGTTGTACCCCTGCACGGCGATAGCCGCGGGCCGCCGCACCCAGCCCCGCAGGCCCGGCACCGACAGGCACCCCTCCCAGGCCCAGTTGAGCTCATCGGAGAACGACCGGATCTCCGGGTTGATCCACGGCTGCAGTTGCAGCCGCGGCTCATCCTCGCCCGGCGGATGCACCGTGACGGTGGTGAGGAAGAAGCGCTCCCACCAGCCCACCTGGGGCGCGGCGATGCCGATGCCCAGGTAATGCCGCATGGCCTCGGCGAGGGTCTCCAGCCGCTCAAAAAAAGCCTCCGTGCCGATATCCGCCACCGGCACCGGCTCGCAGGGCCGCGCCAGCCGCGGGTCGCCCAGGGTCACCAAGGCGGGTAGATCGGTCCGGATTTCGGTGTCGTCGGATTCTGGCATGTCTATTTGAATTGAGTGAGCCGCGCCGGAGGCCATATGAGAGACGATCGGAAAGGGAGTTTCGGCGGCACCGCAGCATCGCCCCGCAGCGGGCCGCTCCATCCGGCAGAAGGCAAGCGGCGGTGAAACCCGTTGCCGCTAATTTCCTCCCTCCACCACGACCCGGTGATAACGCTTCTTTCCCAGGCGCAGGAGGATGGCCCCATCCACGGCGTGGTCCGGGGTGAGCTGGAGCAGGGGGTCCTCGACCCGCTCGCCGTTGACGCTGACCCCGCCCTGCCGGATGAGGCGCCGCCCCTCGCCCTTGGATTGGGTGAGCCCGAACTCGTTGAGCGCGTCCGGCAGGGGCAACCCGCTCTGGAGCCGCTCCAGGGACAGGGTGCTGGTGGGCACCTGCTCCAGGTCTCCGCCGCCGCCGAAGAGCGCCCGCGCCCCCGCCTCGGCGCGCTTGGCTTCCTCCTCGCCGTGGATCAGGCGGGTGGCCTCGTAGGCGAGCACGGCCTTGGACTTTCTCAGCTCCGCCCCTTCGGCGGCGGAAAGCTCGGTCACCTGCTCCATGGGCAGCAGGGTGAACAGCCCGAGGCACATCGCCACGTCGGCATCGTCGATGTTGACCCAGTACTGATAGTAGTCGTAGGGCGAGGTCCTGGCGGGGTCGAGCCACACGGCGCCCCGCTCCGTCTTGCCCATCTTGGCCCCCGAGGCGGTGGTGAGCAGGGGAAAGGTCCAGCCGAACACCTGCGACCGCTCCACCCGCCGCACCAGGTCCACGCCGGAAACCACGTTGGCCCACTGGTCGTCTCCGCCCATTTGCACCAGGCAGCCGTGGCGGCGGTGGAGTTCCAGGAAGTCGTAGCTCTGCAGCAGCGGATAGTTGAACTCGAGAAAGGAGAGGCCGGTTTCCATGCGGGTGCGGAACGTCTCGAAGGTCAGCATGCGGCTGACCGAGAAGTGAACGCCGATCTCCCGCAGGAAGTCGATGTAGCGCCACTCGCGCAGCCACTCGGCGTTGTTGGCCATGATGGCCGCCTGGGGCCCCTCGAACTCCAGCAGGCGCCGCAGCTGGACCTCCAATCCGGCGATGTTGCGCCCCAGCGCCTCCTCGTCGAGCATCTGGCGCATCTCGTTCTTGCCGGTGGGATCGCCGATCAACGCGGTGCCCCCGCCCACGAGGGCGATGGGACGCTGACCGGAACGCTGGAAATGCACCAGGGCCATCAACGGAATCAGGTGGCCCACGTGAAAGGAATCCGCCGTCGGGTCGAACCCGATATAACCCGTCACCGGGCCGCCGGCGGAGCGCTCCCGCAGCGCCGCCTCGTCGGTGCACTGCTGGTGCAGCCCGCGCTCGCGCAAAACATCCCACACGCTCAAGCCGACTCTCCTCTACTCTTTCCTACGGTCACCGGTTAGGATCGAAGCCACGGGCGCGCCGCAGGGTGCTGCCCCGGCTGCCCCGCCCATGCCCGCGCCGCGCCGCGCCGCGGTTCCAGAATCCCATCCCGCCGGGGAAATGGCAATTGGCCCGCGGTCACGGGCGCGGCCGCCGCGGCCACCCGGCGACTGCGCTCCAGGCGATTGCACAGTCGACTGGGGCATGGCCGGCCGTGGCTTGACCGGCCGTCGCTTGGCCGGCTGTGGCTTGACCGGCCGCGGCCTTCCGGAGCCGGCACGAACCGCGAGATGAACCCACCGCCCGCCAACCTCCTCGACTTCGCCGCTCGAGCCCTGGGCGTGCGGCC
>JAPUJL010000514.1 GCA_027296185.1 SAR324 cluster bacterium
TCCCGCGACCGGCTGCCCCGCCTCTTCGAGGTGCTGCGGCGGGGCTGGCACCTGCTCTTTTCCCTGGTGGTGCTGGTCGCGCTGATGGCGGTGGGCTTCACGGCCATGATGGCGGCCTTCTGGAGCATCGTGACGATCGTGGCGCTGAGCTTCATCAGCCGGGCCACGCGCATGAGCGCCATGGACCTCTTCGCGGCGCTGGAATCGGGCGTGCGCAACACGGTGCCCGTGACCGTCGCCTGCGCCTGCGCGGGGATCATCATCGGCTCGGTGTTCGTGTCGGGGCTGGGGCTGAAGTTCACCCAGTCCATCATCGCCGCCTCGGGCGGCTATCTGCTGGTGCTGCTGCTGCTCACGGCCATCGCTTCGATCGTGCTGGGCATGGGGATCACGACCACCGCCGTTTACATCACACTCGCCGCGCTGATCGTCCCCTCGCTGGAGAAGATGGGCGTGGTACCCATGGCGGCGCACATGTTCGCCTTCTACTACGGCGTGATTTCCACCATCACGCCGCCGGTGGCCCTGGCGTCGTTCGCGGCGGCGGGAATCGCCGGGACGCCGCCCATGGCCACGGCGGCGGAATCGAGCAAGGTGGGGATCGCGGCGTACCTGGTGCCGTTCATCTTCGTCTACAACCCCACGTTGCTTTTCGAGGGTCCCTTGTGGCTGACGGCCCTGTCCACCGTCACCGCCCTGGCCGGGGTGTGGGCCCTCGCCGCGGCGTTGCTGGGCTGGCTGCACGGGGCGCTGGCGTTGTGGCTGCGGGTGGCGCTGTTCGCCTCCGCGGTGGCGCTGCTGTTTCCGCCTCAGACGCCCCTGTTCGGCGTGTCGGGCTATGTGATCACGGCGCTCGGCGCGGTGGCGGTGGGGGCGATCTACGTCTTGCGCTCCCGGGCCAGAAGCCCCCTGGCGACGGCGTGAAGGGGGAACGCGATGAAGGACATCTTTCTGGGCAAGCCGCTCCACTGGGGGCTCTGGATCCTGCTCGTGGCGGTGCTGTACGTCCTGGGCGGCCAGCACTTCCATGTCCGCCACTTCGGCGCCTTCATCCTGCTGCTGTTGGCCATCGCCGCCGGAATCGTGCTGTTTTTCGCCCTCACCTACCGCAAGGGCGCGGCCTTCACCCGCGAATCCATCGAGGAAGGGGACGGTGGCACTTCGGACGGTGGTGTTGCGGACGATGGCCCATCGGACGAGGGCGCCGCGGCCGCTCCCCCGGGTAAGGGATGATGTCCGGCGACCGCCTCGTGCTGCAGCCGATCCGGCGCCTCGAAGGAACCGTCGCCCTGCCCGGTTCCAAGAGCCTGTCGAACCGCGCCCTGCTGCTGGCGGCACTGGCCCGGGGGGAGACCCGGGTCGAGCACGCCCTGGACAGCGACGACACCCGGGTCATGGTGGCCGCGTTGCGGCAGCTCGGCGTCGGGATCGCCGGCGAGCTGGCGGAAGGGACGTTGCGCGTCGCCGGTTGCGGCGGCCCCCTCCCCGGCGGCGAGCACACCCTGTTCCTGGGCAACGCGGGTACGGCCATGCGCCCATTGGCCGCGGTGCTGGCGGGGAGCCGGGGGCGGTATACGCTGGAGGGCGTCCCCCGCATGCACGAGCGGCCCATCGGCGATCTGGTGGACGGATTGCGGGCCCTCGGCGCCCAGGTGGAATACCGGGGCCGCGACGGCTATCCGCCGCTCCTCATCGCCGGCCGGGGGCTCGCCGGCGGATTGGCCCGGATCAGCGGTACCACCAGCAGCCAGTTTCTGAGCGCCCTGTTGATGGCGGCGCCCTTGGCCGCGGCGGACGTCACGGTGGAAATCGCGGACCGGCTGGTCTCCTGGCCCTACGTGCGGATGACCGTCGCCCTGATGGAGCGCTTCGGTGTGACGGTCGAGGCGGAGCCGCCCCGCTTTCGAACCGCCGCGGGGCAGACCTACCGCTCCCCGGGCCGCTTCTGGGTGGAAGGGGATGCCTCGTCCGCCTCGTACTTCTTGGCCGGCGCGGCGATCACCGGCGGATCGGTCAAAGTGGAAGGCGTGGGCCGCACCAGCCTGCAAGGAGACGCCCAATTCGCCGCGCTGTTGGAGCGCATGGGCGCGAAGGTGCGATGGGCGGAGGAATCCATCGAAGTGCGGGGCGGCGGCCTGCCCCTTCGGGCGTTGGACGCGGACCTGGGAGAAATGCCCGATGCGGCCATGACCCTGGCCGTGGCCGCGCTATTCGCCGATGGCCCGACCACCCTGCGCGGCATCGGCAACTGGCGGGTCAAGGAAACGGACCGCATGGCCGCCGTGGCGGCCGAGCTGGAAAAGCTCGGTGCAGGCGTCACGGCCGGCGAGGACCAGCTCACCGTCCGGCCGCCGAAACGCATCCGCGGTGCGGAAATCGATACCTACGACGACCACCGCATGGCCATGGCCTTCTCCCTGGCCGCCTGCGGTGCGGAGCCGGTGGTCATTCTCGATCCGGGTTGCGTGGCGAAGACCTTCCCGGACTACTTCCAGGTGCTGGCCGGCCTCACGGTTCCCCGGCCCGTGGCATGAGATGAGACTCCCGGCGCCAAGAATTCCGGTCCGGCGGAAAATCAATTACCCGTTGCTGCTGGAAACCATCCGCGGCTACCGGGAAGAGGCGGCGGGCGCCGAGACCCTGGACCGGCGGGTGGTGCTAATGCGGCTCATGGGCCAGTTCGGCGTGGACGAGGAGGAGTTGGCCCTGCGGGGCTTCGACCGGGCCTACCGCTTGATCGTCGAGGGGGTGTGATGGCCGGTCCGCACGTGGTGCTGCTGGGGGCGGGTCACGGACGCCGCATGGGCGGGCCGAAGGTGCTGATCCGCCACGGGGGCCGGACGTTTCTCGAGCGCATCCTCGCCCGCTGCGCCGAGAGCGCTTCGCCGGTCACGCTGACCGTCGATCCGCGGTTCCGGGCGGAAGTGGAGGCGCTGCTGGAAACCTGCGCGCCGCCCAAACCCACCCTGGCCGAGACGGACGGCACCCGGCCCATGCTCGATTCGGTTCAGGCTGCCCTCGCGGCCGCCCAGATGGCCGCCCAGACGGCCGCGCAGACCGATGCCGCTCTCGACGCCCAAGC
>JAPUJL010000515.1 GCA_027296185.1 SAR324 cluster bacterium
CGCCTGCCGGATGCGCAGCCGCGCATTGTCCCGCTTGAGCGCGTCCAGTTTCTCCGCCGCGGCGCTTCCCGCGGGCATGGCGGCCACCGAGTCTCCGGAATCGGAATCGCCCGTCATCGCGGCGTCGTCGCCGCCACTGGCCACCGTCTCGCCCGTATCGGCGGAATCGGCGTCTTGGTAGCGCGATCCGGTAGAGGGGTCGACCAGGGCGCTACATCCGGCCATTGTCAGGATCAGCGCGCACACCAGTGCGGCGTGGGTCATCGTTTTCGCGGTCATGGATCGTCCCTTTCGTCTGGTGACGGTTCGGTGCGGATGAGAGTCCTCCGGGAACCATCCAAGCAATATGTAGACCGCGCAGTGGGACGGGCCGATTTTTCGTGCGGGAAACTCGGCAGGCCGCCGAAAGGAAGGGGAATCGTAGCCGGCGTGGGGCGAACCGATCCGGCTCCGGGCCGCAGTTGGGGGGCTGGGCTCCCGGCGAACGATCGGGGAAGGATCTGCTAGGTGCGGTGGCTACAGAAAGATCAGCGTCATGAGGAAGAACACCGGGAGCAGGATCACCACGGAGTAGGCCAAGTACCCGAAGAAGCTGGGCATTTTGATGCCGGCGCCCTCGGCGATGGCCTTGACCATGAAGTTGGGGCCGTTGCCGATGTAGGTCATGGCCCCCATGAACACGGCGCCCAGGGAGATGCCGCGCAGGATGTTTTCCGGTTGCCCCGCCGCCGTCATGTCGACGGCCTGGTCGATCCCCAGCGACCCCATCGCCGTGGCCAGGAAGGTCAGGTAAGTGGGGGCATTGTCCAGGAAGGCGGAGAGAGTGCCCGTGACCCAGAAGTAGGCCAACGGCGAATCGAGCCCGAGCTCGCCACCCCGCGCGTTGAGCAGCATCAACGCGGGAATCATGGTGGTGAAGATGCCGATGAAGAGGTAGGCCACCTCCTTGATCGGCTCGAAATTGAAGTGGTTGCTCTCCCGGATCACCTTGGCGGTGATCGCCATGGAGATGGCCGCCAGGGCGATCTGCGAGCCGTCGCGTATCAGCGCCGGAATGTGGAGCACGCCCAGCCCGAAGAACGGAATGACCGTGTCGAAGTGGAGCGTGCCGCTCATGATCACCGCCACCACAACACCGAGCAGGAGCAGGAAGTTCGCGCCGCCCTGGATCTTGACGCTGATCCGCACTCCGCTTTCCCGCTGGAGGTTCTCCCGGCGGGCCAAAAAGGTGTCCATCGCATAGAACGCCGCGATCAGGATAACCGAGGTAAACAGCCACTCGGGGAACAGGCCCAACGTCCATTCGAAGGGAATCCCCTGCAGAAAACCGAGGAACAGGGGCGGATCGCCGATGGGCGTTAAGGAGCCTCCCACGTTGCACACGAGAAACACGAAGAACAGCACCACGTGTACCTGGGAGCGCCGCTCCTGGTTGGCGCGGATCAAGGGCCGGATCAACAGCATCGCCGCACCGGTCGTCCCGATCACGCTCGCGAGGATCGTGCCGACGACGATGATCCCCGTATTGACCAGGGGAATGCCCGGCAGGTTGCCGCTGATGTATATGCCGCCGGATATAACGAACAGCGATCCGAGCAGGACGATGAAGGCGATGTATTCCTCGTAGGTCTTGAAGAACTCGTGACCGTAGGCATCCACGAAGCTCAGGTCGCCGGGCACCGAGACGAACATCAGGATCACTGCGATCGCCAGCCACACCGCACTGATCTTGCCGAAGTGGTGTTCCCAGAAGTGGGGCGCCACCAGCGGAAACAAGGCGATCGACAGCAGCATTCCCACGAATGGCATGATCGTCCACACCGGCGGAACGAATCCGCCACCGGACGCCCCCTCTTCCGCCGCCAGAGCCACGGCGGCCCCGGACAGCAGCAAGAGGGAAACGAATGTCAGCGTGCGCAATGCCTTGCCTGCCATGTGTCGCTCGTCGTATATTGATCGGATCGCGGTGGAAATTCCCGGAGGCGCGCCTGCCGGCGGCGGAGGGTCAGCCCCGCGCCACGTTGCCGGCCCGGCCGGCCACTCCCGCCCGGAATCCGCCGGGGCCCATGCCCTCCCCGGCCAATGGGCAACCTTTCTCTATCCGTTGCTGTGGCGGCGGCGTTCCGCTCTCCTTTATTCGCGTGGCACGCGCCCCGTCGCTTCCGCGCTCCGGCCTATCGGCGCGCTGCCGATACCTACTATGCCCGGCGAGGGAGGGCAACTTTCCTCGCCCGCATGCGCCCGCCGGCCGGTGCGGCGCACCCGTGGAAATCCCGCGGCGATCCAGCTATGATAACGAGATAACCGGCGGGCTGCCGGTCACCGGGTAGCGCCCGGCCAATGGACCCCGGCAATGGGGCCGCGACATACGGGGCCGCGCCGAATGGTGCCGCGATGGGATTGAACGGATCGGCCGCGCGGACGATCTACACGGAATACGGCGATCCATCGGGTGCCCTCCCGGTGGCCTCGAACCCAACGATGACCGGCGGCGGGAGCCATCCGCCGGCCGAGGGAAGGATTGGGGCATGCTGAAAAGACTGCTCAAGCTCTTCTACAAGACGCGCAACGACCGCCTGCTGGCGCGGTACAGCGACGTGGTGACCCGGATCAACGCGCTGGAGCCGGAGATGGAAGCCCTCGCCGACGAGGATTTCCCGCGCAAGACGGCTGCGTTCCGGCAGCGGCTGGCCGACGGCGAGACCCTGGACGACCTGCTGCCCGAGGCCTTCGCCCTGGTGCGCGAGGCCAGCCGGCGGAGCATCGGCGAGCGTCACTTCGATGTGCAGCTGCTGGGCGCCATGGCGCTCCACGAGGGAAAGATCGCCGAAATGAAGACCGGCGAGGGCAAGACCCTCGCCTCCACCGCGCCGTCCTACCTGAATGCCCTGACCGGCAAGGGCGTCCACATCGTCACGCCCAACGACTACCTGGCCAAACGCGACAGCAAGTGGATGGGTTCCATCTACGAATTCCTGGGCATCACGGTGGGCCTGGTCCAGCACGGCATGGCCGACGACGAGCGCCGGGAGGCCTACGCCCAGGACATCGCCTACGGCACCAACAACGAGTTCGGCTTCGATTACCTGCGCGACAACATGAAGTTCCGGCTGGACGATTACGTCCAGCGGCCGTTCTATTTCGCCATTGTGGACGAGGTGGACAGCATCCTGATCGACGAGGCGCGCACCCCCCTCATCATCAGCGGGCCCACCGAAGAATCCACCGAGCTCTACTTCAAGATCCAAAAAGAGATCCACGAGCTGAAGCGCGAGATCCGCGCCGACGAGGTGCCCAACCTGGGGCCGGAGGAACTGCACGGCATCGCCGATAACTGGCGGGAGCGCGAGCAGTACGACGTGGTTCGGGAGGGCGATTATTCCTTCGACGAGAAATCCCGCAGCATCTCGCTCACCGACCGCGGGGCGCAGACCATGGAGGAGCGCAGCCGCAAGGCCGGTCTGCTTAACGAAGGCCAGCTCTTCGACTTCGAGAACATGGACCTGTTGCACAAGGTCAATCAGGCCCTGAAGGCCAACTACATGTTCCGCCGGGACGTGGACTACGTCGTCAAGGATCAGAAGGTCGTGATCGTCGACGAGTTCACCGGCCGGCTCATGCCCGGCCGCCGCTTCAGCGACGGGCTGCACCAGGCCCTGGAAGCGCGGGAGGGGGTGCGCATCGAGCGGGAGAGTCAGACCTACGCCACGATCACGTTCCAGAATTACTTTCGCATGTACGAGAAGCTGGCCGGCATGACCGGGACGGCCAAAACGGAGGAGGAGGAGTTCATCAAGATCTACGGCATGGAGGTGGCGGTGATCCCCACCAACCAGCCCATGATCCGCGAGGACCAGCCCGACGTGATCTACAAGACCAAGGCCGCCAAAATGCGCGCCGTGGTCAACGACCTCCGCGATATCAACGAGACCGGGCAGCCGGTGTTGGTGGGCACCATCTCCATCGAGGCCTCTGAGGAACTCAGCAGGCACCTGAAGAAGGCGGGCGTGCCCCACGTCGTCCTGAACGCCAAGTATCACGAGCAGGAGGCGGAAATCATCGCCCATGCCGGAGAGGAAGGGCGGATGACCATCGCCACCAACATGGCCGGGCGCGGCACGGACATCAAGCTGGGCGAGGGAGTCGTGCCCACCGGAGGGCTGTTCATCGTCGGCACCGAACGGCACGAGAGCCGCCGCATCGACAATCAGTTGCGGGGCCGTTCCGGGCGGCAGGGCGACCCGGGCGCATCGCGCTTCTACCTCTCCCTCGAGGACGACCTGATGCGCATCTTCGGGGGAGAGCGCATCGCCGGGCTGATGAACCGCCTGCGGGTGGAGGACGACGAGGCGATCACCCACGTGCTCATTTCCCGCGCCATCGAGAACGCCCAGAAGAAGGTCGAGGCCCACCACTTCGAGATGCGAAAGCACGTCCTGGAATACGACGACGTGATGAACCGGCAGCGGGAGATCATCTACGGCCAACGCCGGGAAATCCTCGGAGGCGAAGTGGAGAACGTGCTGCTCGATATGGCCGACGAGGTGGTGGAGGAGAACGTCGAGTTGCACACTGGGTCCAAGTACAGCGATCAGTGGGACTTCGACGGACTGATCAAGCAGTTCCAAGGCGGCTTCGGACGGGAACCCGAGGTGGACTGGGAGGAGAAGACCCTCAGCCCGGACCTGCTGCGCCAGAAAATGATGGGACAGGTCGAGCGGCTCTACGAATCCAAGATGGCGGACCTGAAGAGCCTGATGACCGAGACCCGCGGGGTGGAACCCTCCCAGGAGGAGGTCGAGGGGGTGTTCCGGGATTTCGAGCGGCAAATCCTGCTCAGCGTGAACGATTCCCTGTGGAAGGACCACCTGCTCTCCATGGATCACCTGCGCGAAGGTATCGGGCTGGTGGGCTACGCCCAGAAGAAGCCCATCGACGAGTACAAACGGGGCGCCTTCGAGATGTTCA
>JAPUJL010000516.1 GCA_027296185.1 SAR324 cluster bacterium
CACCGGCGCCGCACCCGTAATCGCGGAAATCGCCCGGGAGATGAACTGCCTCACCGTCGGGGTCGTGACCAAGCCCTTCAAATTCGAGGGCCAAGTGCGCAAGCGCAACGGAGAGGAAGGCATTGTCAGCCTGCGCAAGCATGTGGACACGCTGATCGTCATTCCAAACGACAACCTGTTGACCCTGGCCAACCGCAAGACGTCGATCGTGGACGCCTTCTCCATGGCCGACGACGTGTTGCGGATCGCCATCCAGGGCATTTCCGACCTCATCAACAACGACGGGCTGATCAACCTGGACTTCGCCGACGTGCGCACCGTCATGTCCGGGATGGGCCAGGCCATCATGGGCCTGGGCACGGGCAGCGGGGAAAACCGGGCCATCGAAGCGGCGGAGAAGGCGATTCACAGCCCGTTGCTGGACAACGTGAGCATCGACGGGGCCAAGGGCATCCTGATCAACGTCACCGGTCCGGGGACCATGACCCTTCACGAGGTCTACGAGGCGGCCAGCTTTATCGAGGATCACGCCGACGACGAGGCGAACATCATCTTCGGCGCGACGATCGACGAGTCCATGGAAGACCGGCTGGAGATCACCGTCATCGCCACCGGATTCGGCGACGGGACTTCCGTGGGATCGGCGGATGCCGACACGGCCGAGCGCCTTCAGCCCCGGTCGCCCTACAAGGTATTCAATTCCGCGCCTTCGGCGCCGCTTTCCGGCAACAGCGGGGACGAGTCCGTTCCCGAGCCGCTATTCCAGCCCAAGCCCTTCGCCCCGGAACCCTTTCAGCTGAAAGCCGGCCCGGTGACCGCTGAGCCGCCCGAGGCGCCCCAGGCTCCATTGCTCCCCGAGGAGGGTGTGCTGGAGTTGGACGACCCGATCCTCGAGCCGATCGAGACGACCCCGCAGATTCCCTCCAGCTACCATCCGGAGGAAAAACGGGGGCCGGTGCGTAACGGCGGTGGCGCCGAATCGGATCTGGATATTCCCACGTTCATCCGGCGGCGCTCTCAACCCTTCTCGGACGAGTAGCCCCCTGCCAACCGCCCCGTCTCCCGCGATGGGACGGGGCTCCCCCGTCCCATCGCCCGGCGCGCCACGGGAAGTCCCGGCGGTCGCGGCGTCCGCTCGTGCCGATACCCCACAAGGCAGCCTGGATAGCCCATCGGTCACACCGGCCGGAAGTGCGGCCCGAATTTTAACTATTCCGCAGTGCCTATTCGTGGTATTCAATAGGTCGAATCCGTCCGAAGAAAATCGCTAGAGTGACGGATTTGGTGAGACGACAGGCCGGGCAGAACCACCGGCGAAGTGAATACCGCACCCGAGGCTTTGGAACGCGAACCATGGCATTGAAACGAAAATAGGCAGGTGACGATCAGGAGCTCTTAACACCGTTGGAAGGACAGGATCGACCGGGAAAGGATTCCTCCCGACCCGCGACACGACGGATCGGAAAACGAGAGCGCGAATCGTCCGGCAGGAAGCGAGTGATTTGACAGGCGACATGAGGCAGGCACGGAGCCCAACGATCGGCGGCTCACGGATCGAGTGACGGCCTCGCCCGGGATACGGATTTATCGAAGGTACATGGCAATTGGGGTAGGGGTACGGTCAGGACGGCAGTCAACGGCCCGTGGGAATCGACTCTTCACACGGCCTCCAGGCTGGGTTACGGATTTCGATGAGGATCCATCGTTCCGTTGACCACGTATAGCCCGTCACGACCGCCTGCACCGAAAGCCCCCAACGAGGCGGGTGATAGCGCGGCACGATTAGCAGCACCCGCCGCACCGCAACCCCGGATATAAATCCGGGGGTACTCTTCGGCAAATCCTCCGCGGACCTGCGAATCCGCTTCCGGCGCCCGCTGGCCGGACCGTTCCGCTTCTCGGCGCCGGATTCCCACCGGCATTCCGATCCCGTTCCTTCCCTTCGGTGGAGCCCTCCACCGCCGGCGAACCGTCCCGCCATCCTCCCTGTCCGGAGGCTGGAGTCCGCCGGCGCGATGCCGTCCCAATCAGGGAGGGCATTCGCGGCCGCACACCGAGGAAAACCAGGCGAACCCATCATGAACTGGATGAAAGTCAACCTTCGCTCGCTCTCCTGGCAGACGCTGCTGTTCGGCGCCGCGGCGGGTGCCTGGGCGGCATTTCTCGCCGAGGGCGCGATGGTGCTGGCCGAGCGCTCTGAATCGGATTGGGCGAGCACCTACCTGCCGATCCTGGTGCTGGGGCTCGTGTTCGGCGCGCTCTTTGCGCCGATCGAGGAATGGGTGAACCATTACCGCTCCCGCATATTCAAAACGGCGCTGGCCGGCGGTGCCCTGGCGGCGGTGGCGGGCACGGCCGGATTCGGCCTGGCGGTGTACGTGACCCGGCTCCAACTACCTTCGGAGGGGTTCGTGTTTCATCCCATCCCCCTTCCCGTGCGGTGGGTCTGGTTCGCGCTGTGCCTGGGCCTGATCGCGGGCGGCGCAGGGATGGGCTCCGGCTTGGGGTTGGGGGATCTGCGGAAAGCCGTCCGCCGGGGGCTGCGGGGGACGCTCGCCGGCGCCGTCGCTGCGTTTCCTCTGGCCGCTGCCTCCAGCTATACGGGCGGCAGCGCGTGGACCATCGTCCTGGGATGCACGATCTGGGGCGGATTGCTGGGGTGGCTGATCTTCTGGCTGGATCAGCGCACCGCGTCGCGGTGGTTGCGCCTGGTGCTGGGGTCGGGCGAGGACCGCTTCTATCCGCTGAGGAAGCGGCGGATTACCCTGGGCAAGGAGGAACGGAACGATATTCCGCTGCTGGAGGGGGACGAAATCTATCCCCGGCATTGCGAAATCAAATGGATCCACGATCACTACGAGATTATCGACGACGAGCAGGGAGGCATCGTCTTGGTCAATTTTCGCCAGATTCAGGAACACCCGCTCAAGGCGGGGGATCTGGTGAAGATCGGGTCGGTGCTCCTCCAATATGGCGAAGGGAGCCGATCATGAAACCAACCCATGCGCGGCGGCGAATGCCGTCACCGGACGTACCGATGGCCCCTCAATCCTGGGGCCCAATGGTAGCGTCCTTGGCCGTAGCTTACGCGGCTGTAATTTGCTGGCCCGGCGTGGCCTGGGCCGGGCATCCGGTTGTGGCGACGCTGATGCCGAAATTGATCGATCCCCAGGCCCTGCTGGGCATCCCGATTCCGGGGCGGGAATTGACGGAGTGGATCTGGATGGCGGTCGTCCCGCTGCTGGCCCTGCCGGCGTGGCTCTTGATTCGCCGGAGGCCCCGGCGGGTGAACGTCATTGAAGAGCCCGGGTTCGAAGTGATCAGCCCCTCCGAGCGGCGGCAGTTCGTGCCGATCCAGGAGAAGTACCAGCAGCTCGACTTCATCTCCAAGATCAAGACGGATGGAACGCTCCGGCTTTCGGCGAACTTGAACCGGGTGTCGCTGTCCATCCGCCGTTACGGGTATCTGCTCGAGGACAAGAACTTCCGCAACGCGCTCCTGGTGAACCGGCGGCGGATGCGCCGCACCCTGCTGCGCGACGGCGACGTGCTCGATCTGGGCGACCTGACCTTGCTCTATCGAGACCCCCGCTCCACGCCCGCGGGCCGGTTCGCGCCGCCGCGGCCGTACAACGGAAAGGCGGTGATCAAGTTCCGCCGCGTCCGCGGCCCGGTGCGCCAAGGCACGCCGTATCTGGTCTCCGAGCAGTTTTCCAACCGCATCTTCTATATTACGAAGAACGTGGTGTACATCGGCCGCTCGGAGGATAACGACCTGGTGGTCAAGGCCCCGGCGGTGCAATACCGGCACGCCAAGATCGAGCGCGTGGGAGCCCGCTACAAGATCCTGGACCTGGGGCTGACCGGCAATACCTTCGTCAACAACCGCCGCGTCGAACAACGGTATCTCAAAGAGGGCGACGTGATCTCCATCGACCGGGAGCGCTTCAAATTTCAGATCGCCGCCAAGCCCGTGCGGGATCGGCCCTACGGCTCCGGTGGGACCTACGCCGCCCCGGCGGCGGAGGAGAGCGGAGAAAACGGATATGGGGAGGAGGCCGGGGTCGTATGAGCCGCTCCCGCCCGAAGGACAGCCCCGGGGCGCCGTCCGGCGACCCCCCAGCGGAGCCGGGCAAATCGAGCGGCCCGGATGCCGCGCCCGGTTCGCCCAAGGTGAAGGACCTGCTGATCGAGGCCCTGTCGTACATCAGCAAGTTCAAGGGGCAGGTGGTGGTCATCAAATATGGCGGCGCGGCCATGGTGCAGGAGGCGTCCCGCGTCGCCTTCGCCCAGGACATCGTGCTGCTCCAATCCCTGGGGATGTTCCCCGTGATCGTCCATGGAGGCGGCCCGGAGGTGAGCAAGGCGTTGAAGGCCCTGGGTCAGGAGGCCGAATTCGTGGAAGGGCTGCGCGTCACCTCCGAGGAGAACCTGCGGGTCACGGAGATGGTGCTCTCCGGGACGATCAATCAGGCAATCATCGCCCACCTCAATTCCCAGGGCGGAAACGCGGTGGGGATGAGCGGCAAGGACGGCCATCTCATCTAGGCGCGCAAGATGAGTCACGTCAACGGGATCGACCTGGGGTACGTCGGCGAGATCGTGCGGGTCGATCCCAAGTTGGTCACCTTGCTCCTGAACAACGGGTTCATCCCGGTGATCTCGCCGATCGGGATGGGCGAGGACGGCACCACGTACAACATCAACGCCGATACCGCCGCCTCGCGAATCGCCGCCGCACTCGGCGCGGAGAAGGTGATCTTCATGACCGACGTGGACGGCGTGATGGGCGGCGACGGCATGATATCCACCCTGACCGTCGAGGAAACCCAGCGCCTCGTGGCCGACGGAACCATCGACGGCGGCATGCTGCCCAAGATCGAGGCGATGCTCTACAGCCTGGCCAACGACGTGCGCTCGGCCCACATCATCAACGGCAGCGACCCCCACGCAATCATCGCCGAGCTCTTCACCGACCGGGGCATCGGCACCGTCATTACCCTCTAGCCCCGGATTCCCCCGCAGTCCGGCTGCGCAGCCCGCCGCTCCCGCGGAATTTGTGGGGCTGGGCGCCGCGGTGCTTGCCGGGCCGCCCGGGCCCATGGCCGCCGGCGCGCAGCCAATGGGGAAGGGGCCGGTGCGGCGGAACCCGGCCGCGTGACCGGCGAGCCGGGCGTACGCGGCCCAATACGTGGATTGCGCAATTGACGATTGCGGGCGATTCAAGGAGAGTCTAAGCCATCGTAACCGGCAAGCCTCATAGGGGAGCCGGCCCGATAGGGCTGCGGCCAGCGCCGCTCTGAAGTCAATGCGCGGCGAGGGGCCCGGCATTCCCCGGGAGAAGCAGGGACAGTTGTTCGGCAGGTTCCAGAAGCTCCATACGGCCCACCACGGCGCCCGGGGGTGGAATCGGCCTGGGGCCCGCCAGCTCCAAGGACATCGTCGAGCAGCACGGCGGCACCACCGCCGTTGAGAGCGAGCTGGGCCGGGGCCGTGCGATTTATGTCGACCTTCCCAGCGCCTGAGCCCCCCCCAGTTGGGGAGTTCCCGCGCCGGCCCGCCGTCGAGGCAGCGGCGCGGCGCCTGTTTGCGCGCGGAGCTTCGACCGTCTCCCGGAGGACGAACATGCGAGTCTTGGATCACGGCCAGTTGAAGACCTACGACGTGCCGGGCATGCGGCACCAGACCCTGGCGGGGAGCGAGCACGGGCTGAAGACCCTGGAGGTCTGGACCCAGGCCATCGACCCCGGCGGGGCGACCCCGCGCCACAAGCACGACTGCGAGGAAGTGTTCATCGTCCAGCAGGGCCAGGGCACGATCCGCCTGGAAGATGAGGAATTGCCCTTCGCGGCGGGGACCACGGTGATCGTACCTCCCGGCGTGGTGCACGAGGTGGTCAACACCGGCGA
Organism: SAR324 cluster bacterium; assembly: GCA_027296185.1. Lineage (GTDB taxonomy): Bacteria > SAR324 > SAR324 > SAR324 > JACQKK01 > JAPUJL01. The sequence goes on from JAPUJL010000516.1 coordinate 5,910, forward strand.
GGAGGAACTCACCTACTTGGTCGTGCTGGGCATGGCGCCGGTGCGGCTCGAAACCGCCGATGGGCGCCCGGTGCATCGGCCCTGGTTGACGCCCTAATTTTCCCCTTGCGAGGCATCCGCGCCGGCCGCCTTTCCGGTTTTCCCGGCATCCCCCAGTGCCCGAATCTCGAATCATGGAACGCCACGCCACAGGAACCGGCGGCGGAATTGCTCCCGTGGCTCCATCGAGCCCATGGATCGCGGTGGTGGGGGCCACGGCCAGTGGCAAGTCCGCTTTGGCCATCGAGTTGGCGGAGCGCTTCGGCGGGGAGATCGTCGGCACCGACTCGTTGCAGGTTTACCGCGGGCTGGACATCGGCACCGCCAAGCCCACCCCGGCGGAACGTGCCCGGATGCCCCATCACCTGATCGATGTCGCGGCGCCGGACGAGAGCTATTCCGCCGGCCGCTACACCGGGGACGCGCGGGCGGTCATCTCCCGCCTGGAGCGGGCCGGACGCGTGCCCGTCCTCTGCGGTGGAACGGGGCTCTACTTCAAGGCGCTCCTGCGCGGCCTGACGCCGATCCCAGCGATCCCGGACGCCTTGCGCCAGGCGGTGGCCGAACGCACCGAGCGGGAAGGGCTCGCCGCGGCCTACGCGGCGTTGGAAAAGGCCGATCCGGCATCCGCGGCGCGCATCCACCCTCACGATACGGCCCGCATTCTTCGCGCGCTGGAGGTCTTCGAGGCCACCGGTGAGCCCCTGAGCGCCTTTCGGCAGCGGTCAACCTTCGGCGGCATGCCCTCGCACGTGCTGTCCGTGGGGATCCAGTGGGAGCGCGCCACCCTGTACGAGCGGATCGGCCGGCGGGTGCAGCGCATGCTCGCGGCGGGCTGGGTCGCCGAGGTGCGGGAGCTACTGGCCCAGGGATACGGGCCGGAGCTCAAGCCCCTGCGCTCCATCGGCTATCGGGAGGTGGTGGAGCACCTCCAGGGCAGGCGCGCGGAATCGGAACTGGCGCCGGCCATCGCCACCCGCACCCGGCACTACGCCAAGCGGCAACTGACCTGGTTCCGAGGCCAGCCGGACATCTTCTGGGCGGAGCCGGGCCAGGAATCGGGCATTGTGGCCAAGGTTGAGGCGTTTCTCGAGCGCACGGGCTGACCCTGGGGCGGGTCCTCGGCGGGCTGCGGCGGGGTATTCGCGGGCGGCCGCGCTATGATACAACCGGTGAGGAATTCATCGGAACGAGGCCGATTCCCGGCCGGACGTCCCCGGCGGGAGGGGGCGCCCGCATCGGGATCGGGCCCGCCGGTGGCCTGGGCGAGGAGATCCGTCCATTGGGAGCGATTGCAAGGTGAAGATTCACAAGATCGGCAAGGAGAGCTTCTCCATCTTCGATTCGAGCCGCAAGGGCGAGAAGATGATGGTGCACTTCATTTGGGGGAAAAAGGATTTCCGCATTTACCTCCAGCCGGCGGACGGCACGCCCCCCTCCAACGAATCGTTTCCCATCGTCCATTCCGCTGCCGGCGACAAGGTGCAGGTCACCGGTTTGCAGTATCTGAACAATTTCGAGTGGTGCAATTACGATGCGGTCGCCAGTCACGGTCTTGCCGTCGAGGACGTGTGCTGGCTGCAGGGCAAGCGCAAGCGCTACGTGGAGTTGCCGAAAGACTTCATGGAGATCGCGGTGAAAATCGCCTGCCGCGAATTCGGTCTGGAGCGCAGGGCCGGTTGAGCCCTGCTCATTCCGCGCGTGTTCCGTCCTCGTTTGCGAGCCACCAGCGGAGTCCGATCATGCCCTTCTTCATCGCTCTCTTCTCCGTCGCCATCCTGGTGGCCGTCGTCGCGGTGGTGCTTCACCACCACTGGCAGGAGCGCCACGGCGACAACCACTTTTAGGCGGGCGATCGCTCGCGCCGCGTTCGTGGGGGAACGCTCATGGAATGCCGGCATTGTGGACAGGAAAATACTGTCCAAGCGCGTTTCTGTCTGAGCTGCGGCAAGCCGCTCGAGCCGCACTGTCCCTCCTCGACCACGCCGGCTACCACGGCGGGTGGGGCGCTTTCATAACGGCGGAATGACGCTGGGGCGCACCGATTTGCCCGTTCGCCCGATTTCTCGAGCGGAATCGAGCACGTACCTCGGCTAACCGTTTTAATCCACGACGGGCGGGCGGCGCAGCGCGGTCTGGGTGGCTTGCTCGAAGGCGTGGGCCAGCTGGAGCACGGCGAAATCCTGCTGGTGGCGGCCCACGATCTGCAGCCCCACGGGCAGGCCCTC
>JAPUJL010000517.1 GCA_027296185.1 SAR324 cluster bacterium
AAAGTGCGCGCCAAGGGCATGAAGATCGCCGCGCACCTGCTGGAGGTAAGCGAAGACGATATCGAGTGGAAGGACTACCAGTTCCAGGTGAAGGGCGCGCCCGGCAAAACCAAGACCATGGCCGAGGTGGCCTTCGCGGCCTACACCAACGTACCCCCGGGCGAAGAGACGGGGCTGGAGGCGACGTATTATTACGATCCGCCCAACTTCACGTTTCCCTTCGGTACCTACATATGTGTCGTGGATATCGATGCCGGCACCGGCGAGTACAAGATTCGCCGCTTCGTGGCGGTGGACGACGCGGGGACGATCATCAACCCGATGATCGCCGAAGGACAGGTGCACGGCGGGTTGGCCGAGGGTCTGGCCATCGCCACCATGCAGGAGATCCGTTACGACGATCAAGGCAACAACCTGAACGCGTCCTTCGCGGACTATATGCTGCCCACCGCCGTGGAAACCCCCGCATGGGAGTTGGGTAAGACGGTGACCCCCTCGCCCCATCATCCCCTCGGAGCCAAGGGCATCGGCGAATCGGCCAATGTGGGGTCGCCCCAGGCCATCGTCAACGCGGTGGTCGATGCGTTGTCGCACCTGGGCGTCACCCATATCGACATGCCCGTTACCCCCTGGAAGGTCTGGCAGGCGATCCAAGGTGCGTCGAAGTAGGCGCCGTGGTATGGCTTAAGTTGCAGGGGGCACCCGGCCGGGTGCCCCCGTTTTTATTCGTGGCTCCCCCTTCCCGCAGAGTCGTCCGATGCAAGTGAGTTTGAAGAACGCCTTCACCATCGATCAGCCCATCGAGAAGGTCTGGGCGTTTCTCACCGACCCCTATCAGGTGGCGCCCTGCATGCCCGGCGCGGAGATTCTCGAGCAGGTGGACGAGAAGACCTACAAGGGCGGCGTGAATATGAAGCTGGGCCCGTTCACGTCTCAGTTCAAGGGCGAAATCGTCATCGAGGAGATGAACGCGGCCGCGCACGAGATCCGCATGGTCGGCAAGGGCAAGGACGCCCGGGGCACCGGCAGCGCCACCATGACCATTACCGGCAAGCTGGTGGCCCTGCCGGACGAAGGCACCGAAATGCACTCCACCTCCGACCTGGTGATCAGCGGGAAGATCGCGCAGTTCGGATCGCGCATGATCGAGGACGTCTCCAAGTCCATGTTCAACAAATTCACGGCTGCCTTCTCCGCCCGCATCGAGGGCGGCGAGGCCGCCCCGGACGCCGGTGACGCCCTGAGCGTCACGGAAGTGGCGGGCACGGTGGTCAAGGGCGTGGTGGGCCGCCTGCTGGGCAAGGGCGAGGACAGCGGCTCGTGACCCGGTTCGACTCGCTGGAGCAATTGGAGCAGGGCTTCCGCGACTGCGGCTATGTGGCTGATCGCGCGCTGCTCACCCCGCTCTTCCTGATGACCCGCCTCGGACGGCCATTGCTGCTGGAAGGTCACGCCGGAGTCGGCAAGACCGAAACCGCCAAGGTGCTGGCGCAACTGCTCGATACGGAGTTGATCCGCCTCCAGTGCTACGAGGGCCTGGACGCCGCCAGTACGCTCTTCGAATGGAACTACCAGAAACAGTTGCTGGCCATCCGCCTGCACGAGGGTCCGGGCAAGAGCCGCGGGGAGACGCCGGAGGACTTGGAGCGGCACATCTTCAGTGCGGATTTCCTGCTGGAACGCCCGTTGCTGAAGTCCATCTCGGCCCGCGACGCACCGCCGGTGCTGCTGATCGACGAGGTGGACCGGGCGGACGAGGAGTTCGAGGCGTTTCTACTGGAGTTGCTCAGCGAGTTTCAGATCACCATTCCCGAGATCGGCACCATCCGGGCCGTGCACCGTCCGTTGGTGATCCTGACCTCCAACCGGGTGCGGGAGCTCTCCGATGCCCTAAAGCGCCGTTGCCTGTACCATTGGATCGACTATCCGACCTTCGAGCGGGAGTTGGAGATCGTGCGCGGCCGGGTGCCCGAGATTACGGAGCGGCTGGCGCACCAGGTCGTCCGCGTGGTGCAGGCCCTGCGTACCCTGCAACTGGAGAAGCCGCCCGGGGTCGCCGAGACCCTGGACTGGGCCATCGCGCTGCTGGCGTTGGGCCATGGGGCGCTGGATGCGGATGTCCTGGACAGCACCAAGGGCGCGGTGCTGAAGACCACGGCGGATTTCAAATTGCTGCGCGCACAGCTCGGCAGCGTGCTGGAGGCCGCGGAGGCCAACTGACGTGGCCCCGGCCGATCCAAGCCCCGGCCGCTACCGACCCTAGCCCATGCGCGCGCGGCGCCCCCGCCCGCGCGAGATGCCATGTCCCCCGGCGTTCCCCTGGCTGTTTCCGATCCCACGTTGCCCGCAGGGCCTCCGCTGGCCGAGGCGCTGCGGGAGAAGACCGTGCGCTTCGCGCACCTGCTCCGCAACCACGGCTTCTCCGTGGGTTTGCGGGAGACGGAGGATTCCCTGCGCGTCGCCGAGGTCTTCCTCTGCTTCGACTTCGATTGCTTTCACGTGGGGCTGCGCACGCTGTTCTGCCTGTCCCGGGATCAGTTCGAGCGCTTCGACGGCCTGTTCGACCGCTACTGGCGGCCCCGCGACGCCAGCGAACGCATCTCTCCCCAGCGGGCCCTGGAACCCCATGGCGAGCCCCGCCGGGGCGAGGCGCTGCTCCAGACCCTGGGCTGGGCGGAGGAGCCGACCGAGGCGGGCGAGACCGAGGCCACCGCGGGTGCCAGCGGGCTGGACGCCTTGCGCAAGGTGGATTTCTCCCACGTGCCGGCCGAATGGGCGCAGGAGCTGGAGGCGCTGGCCGCCCGGCTTTACCGGCGCATGCGCGTGCGCCGGCCCCGCCGCCTGCGCGGCCCCGACTTCCGCCGGCGGCTACACCTGCGGCGCATGCTGCGGCGGAGCCTGGCCACTGGCGGCGAGCCGCTGGAAATCATTCTGCAGGGCCGCCGCCGGCGCCGGCCGCGGCTGGTGGTGCTGCTCGACGTGAGCGGATCCATGGAGGCTTACAGCTACTTTTTCCTGCGCTTCCTGCACGCGCTGCAACACCGCTTCCGCAAGGTGCACACCTTTCTGTTCAGCACCCGCCTGGAAGACGTGACCGAGGCCCTGGCCGCCCGGGACGTCGATGCGGCCCTGGCCAAGCTTGCCCGCCGGCCCATGGGCTGGAACGCCGGAACGCGCATCGGGGATTGCATGCGCTGGCTGGTGCGCGGCCACGGAGACCGCGTGTTCCGCGCCGATACCGTGTTCGTGATCCTCAGCGACGGGCTGGACGTGGGCGAGCCGGCACAGCTGGCGGCGGCACTGCGCGAGGTGCGGGCCCGCTCCCGGCGTATCGTGTGGCTCAATCCCCTGCTGGGCATCGAAGGGTATGCGCCGCTGGCCCAGGGCATGGCGGCGGCGCTTCCCTGGCTGGACGTCTTCGCGCCCGCGCATAACCTGGAGAGTCTGTTGGAATTGGAAGGCCATGTTCTGATATAGAATGAATGGCTGTCTTTGAAACAGGAGACCCGCAATGGAAGGATGGGCGCAAAAGGCGGAAGCGTTGCGGCGGCGGTGCGAGCCGTTCGTCACGGCCACCGTCGTGCGTTGCGAATCGCCCACGTCGGCCAAGCCCGGCGCGCGGGGCATCGTGACCGGCGACGGGCGAATCACCGGGTGGATCGGCGGTGGGTGCGCACAGCCCGTGGTGATCGAGGAGGCGCTGAACGCCCTCAAGGACGGTACGCCGCGGCTGGTGCGGATCACGCCCCATGCCAACGCCGAATCCGTGCCCGGCATCAAGACCTACGAGATGGTCTGCCACAGCGGAGGCACCATGGACATCTTCATCGAGCCGGAGCTGCCCGCCCCGCAGTTGGTGCTGCTGGGGCGCTCCCCCGTGGCCCGCACCCTGGCGCGGCTGGCGGAGGCCATCGGCTACAATGTCCGGGTACACGCACCCCTGGCCACCGAGCAGGACTTTCCGCCGGAGGTGGTGCGCTACGCTCAGCTGAGCCTGGCCGGGGCACCCCAGCCCCACCGGAGCTTTGTCGTGGTCTGCACCCAGGGAGAAGACGACGAGGGGGGCGTGCGCGAGGCGCTACGCTTCGGCGCGCCCTACGTGGCGCTCGTGGCCAGCCCGAAGAAGTGGAAGGCCATCTCCGGAATGCTCGCCGGGGAAGGCGCGAGCGAGGAACACCTGGCCCGGGTGCGCGTCCCCGCCGGCGTGGAGATTAACGCTCGCGAGCCGGAGGAAATCGCAGTGAGCATCCTGGCGGAGATCGTCTCCTTCCGCCGCAGTGAGGCCTTCCCCGGACCG
>JAPUJL010000518.1 GCA_027296185.1 SAR324 cluster bacterium
GATCGATCGGGCCACGGCCAAGCATGAACAGGAACAGGCGGCCAAGGGCTCCAAGGCCTGAAACCCCGCCCGCCGCACAGCTTTAGCCCGAAGGCGCATCGCCGCGAACCATGGCCGATCCGAAAGCAAACGAGCGAATGCCGCCACTGGAGACCCTGGGCGATCCGCGCCTGGCGCGGCCCTCGGCACCGGTCGACCTGGCGGAGATTCCCTCGGCCGCGTTCCAGGAGCGGCTGAGCCTGCTGCGGCTGGCACTGGAGGTACACGGGGCCAACGGCGTGGCCGCGCCGCAGCTGGGGTGGTTCCAGCGGCACTTCGTGATGCGGGACCCGGGCGGAAGCGGCGCGCTGGTGCATTGGGTCAATCCGGAGATCGTGACGGCCGGCGAGGAACTCGTGTGGTACTGGGAGGGCTGCCTCTCCGTCCCGGGTTACAAGGCCTACGTCGGGCGTTCTACGGCGATCGCCGTGCGGGGTTACGACGAGCGGGGAGAGCCGGTGGGGCGGGAATTCACGGACTGGGAGGCCCACCTGTTTCAGCACGAGTTCGACCATCTGGACGGCATCCTCTTCCCCTACCGGGTTGTGGACCCGCGCCACATGGTCACCGCCGAGGCCCTGGAACGGCGGGAAGAATGGCCGCCCGACTGGCCCACCCCGGGCGCCCGGGAGGCGCCGATTCGGCAGATTCGGCCGGCAGATCCGCCCGGCGGATTGACGCCGAAGGATTGACGCCGCAAAGTGGCGCTGCACCCACAAGCGGCGCCGGCGGCAACCCGAACCCACCCCGCACGATTCCCGTTCCCATGGCATTCATTGTCGGTGTCGATATCGGAGGCACGTTCACCGACCTGGCGGTGCAGGACGAGACCACGGGCGAAGTGCGCGTGATGAAGGTGCCCTCCACCCCCGGCGATCAGTCGGTGGGCATGATGCGCGGCCTCGAAGCCATGGACCTGCCGGCGGAGGAGATCGCCCTGATCCTGCACGGCACCACGGTCGCCACCAATGCAGTGCTGGAACGAAAAGGTGCCCGCTGCGGGCTTATCATGACCGAGGGGTTCCGCGACGTGATCGAGCTGCGCCGCCGGGACCGGCCCGAAACCTACGGCCTGAAAGGACAGTTCCGGCCCCTGGTGAGCCGGGATTGCCGGGTGGAAGTTCCCGAGCGCACCGACCATCGCGGACATGTGGAAGAACGGCCTCGGGCCGAAGCGATCCGCGAAGCCGCCGCGACCCTGCTCGACCGTGGAGTCGAGGTGGTGATCGTGAGCTTCCTCAACGCCTACGCCAACCCGGAGAACGAGCGCTACGCCCGCGAGGTGCTGGAGGAGGTCTGGCCCAACCCCTACGTTATCGCGGCGGCGGAGGTCTTGCCGGAGATCCGCGAGTTCGAGCGCACCAGCACCGCCGTGCTCAACGGCTACGTGCAGCCGCTGCTGGACCGCTATCTGCACCGGTTGGCGGACGCGCTACGGGAGCGGGGATACCCCCACGAGGTGCTGCTGATCCAGTCCAACGGCGGCGTCATGTCGGAATCCAAGGCGCGCCGGTTCCCGGTGAACACGATCCTCTCCGGACCAGCCGCCGGGGTCAACGCCGCCGCGCGCTGGGGCGCCGCCGCCGGAGTGGACAATCTCGTCACCTGCGACGTGGGCGGGACGAGCCTGGATATCGCCGTGGTGGCCGGGGGCGCCCCCGCCACCGCCCGGGAGCTGAGCCTGGAATACGGGATTCCCCTCCGCGTGCCCATGCTGGACATCCGCTCGGTGGGCGCGGGGGGCGGCAGCATCGCCTGGATCGACCGCGCCGGGATGCTCAACATCGGTCCCGAGAGCGCCGGCGCGGAACCCGGACCGGTCTGCTACGGGCAGGGCGGTACGCGGCCCACCGTCACCGACGCCCAATTGGTGCTGGGCCGGATCGATCCCCACAACCCCATCGGCAGGGAAGGCCGCCCCCTGGACGCGGGCGCTGCCCGGGAGGCCATCGCCCAGCAGATCGGCAAGCCCCTCGAGCTCGACGCAGTGGAGGCCGCCTGGGCCGTGCTGGAGGTGGCCAACCACAAGATCGCCGGAAGCATCCGCACCCTCACCGTCGAGCAGGGGCTCGATCCCCGCGACTTCACCCTGATGCCCTTCGGCGGCGCGGGGCCGCTCCATGTGGGGCCGCTGCTGCGCGAGCTGGAAATCGCCCGGGCGCTCGTCCCGCCCTGGCCGGGGATCACCTCCGCTCTGGGCTGCATCACCGCCGACGTGCGCCACGACTACGTTCATTCGGTCAACGAGCGTCTGGAGCGCCTCGATCCCAAAGCGCTTTACGACGCGATGCTGGGTCACTTCGCGGAGGGGCGCCGCACCATCGAGGCGGAGGGTGTGCGGGTGGAGCGCACTGAGGCGGCGTTTCACGCGGACATGTTGTACGACGGCCAGATCCACGAGGTGCGCACGCCCCTGCCCGCCGAACCTTGTGGGCGGCAAGAAATCGCCGCGGCTTTCGAGGCGGCTTATGCGGCGCTCTACGGCGATACGATCGGAGCGCATCCGGTGCGGATCGTGAACCTGCGCACCGCGGTGACCGGCGTGCGGCCCGAGGCGGCGCGGCGGCCCATGGGCGCGCCTCGGGGCGGCGAGCTCGGCGCGGCCCTGAAGG
>JAPUJL010000519.1 GCA_027296185.1 SAR324 cluster bacterium
AAGGCGTTTTGCATGTCGAGCAGGGTCTGCTCGAGCATCTTGGTCGGATCTTCCGCCCGGTTCAGCAGCGAGTTGAGGTTCGAGCGCACGACGTTGATGGTTCGCGACAGGATTCCCATATGTCCTCCATGCGGCCGGGCACTGGATTCGGCGCGCCATGCTCCACAACTCGGCGCACACCCCGTCCGGCCAGGGAAGCGGCTCCGTTCAGCCGCCCGTGAGGATGTCCCCCGCCGACTTGATCGCTTCGGTTCCGGCGGTGACGATGTGGCTGCTAGCCTCCTTGAGAGGCAAATCGGGGGGCAGGCTCGCCGCGGCGACGGCCATGGGGAGATTGACCCCGGTGACGATCTCCACCCGTTCCTCCTCGGCCAGGGCCAAGGCCGCCGATCCGGGCGTTCCCCCGAACAGGTCTACCATGATGATCACGCCGCGGCCCTGGTTCACCTTGCGCACCAGCGTCTTCAATTGCTGGGAGAAGCGGCGCGGATCGTCCCCATCCCGAAAGAGGGTGAAGCGCAACGCCGTCTCCCGGCCCAGCACGAATTCGCAGACCTCGACCAGCGTCCGCGCCAGCTCGCCATGGGAGGCGACGATCAGCCCGATCGATTTGGGCTGCTTCGGTTCTTCCGCCATGAGCCGCGACCCCGATCAGGTTGTCCGTCCCACTTGCGTGCCGTCCAGCGCCCTTCTCGCGGTGCGGGAAAATACTACCCAACGGGCTCCGCTCCCGCAACCGCACCCGGCGTCCTGCCTGCTGCACCGGCTGCGCTACCGGCAAGTCAGGACTCGGACTGGAGCAGCCGCTGCAATGCGTGGGCGCGGGATTGTTGCAGCTCGTGCTGAAGATGGAGCGCCGGCGGGGCCGCTCTCAGGCTGCACTCACTGATCGATAAGCTACAACGCTCGCACGTCCGATTAACTTCTTCCTGGGGCACGTCGGGATCGGACCAGAATCGCACGGCCCTCCGGAAGGCGCCGTCGACGAGGAAGGCCAACGTTACGCTGGTCAGAATCTCCGGATTGAGCGCCAGGGGACGGGCCAGCGTGATCAGGAAGTACTGCTCCCCCGTGTGCAAAAACAGTGCGCGTTGCGCTGCGGCGATCGGCGCTTGGGGCCGCCGCCCTTTCGCCCGTTCGCGGAGATCGTTCAGCAGGGACACCGCCAGCGAGCGCCGGCAATAGTGCTCGTGTAATCCCACGCCTGCGGGGATCAACAATCCTGCCATGTTGAACTGCTTGGTGATCTCGAATGTATCGCGAACGGTGTCGTAGCCGACTCGGATGAAATGGTAGTGCTTCAGTCCGAGTTTCACCGCCGCGAGCTGGGTCAGGCGGTACAGGAACATTTCCGGAGTGACCCGGTACGCATTCATCATCTTCAGGAATCCGGCCGCATCCCAGTGCGGATTGCGGAAAAACGCTTTCAGGTCCCCCACCAACCGCCGCTGATCGATCAACAATGCGCCCGCGTAGTAGGAGGCTTTGAAGTCGTTCAGCACCTGTTCGAACGACTCCGCCTCAGCCCGCGAGGAAGCTGCTCCGCGGACCGTCAAGCCCAACTCGCGGTAGCCGATTTCTCGGCCGATTTGGAACGCCTTCTGAGCGCTGGTGAGATTTCGGTTGAGCAGTAGGCGCTCCGGCGGACCCTTGATCCAGACCGAGCGGAATCCACTCAACTCCGGCTGACGCACGAGGGTTTCCTCGTCGATCGTCACCCCGAACCGGCTCGTCAGCACCGCCGCCAACGACGGCGTCCGCAAGGCCTGCTCCTTCCACCCGTTTTGCTTCCGGAACCCCGCCGCGGCAGACTCGATGTCCTCGAAATGGTTCTCGTGGGTCTGTTGATAGGAGCGCAGCATCGCGTAGAAGAAGTGCTCCACGTGCACGTCGTAGCTGCTGGCCAGCTCCGCCAGGGTGTGGAGGAACGCGCCGACTTCCCGCGGGGAGCGGGCGATCAGATTGACGATGTCGCGGGGGGCCAAGCCGAACAGGCTCAACGGCAGCGCCTGCACCATCGGCGAATCGAGCAGCGTCTCGATGGCGCCGTAGGGGTGCCCCAGCTTGAGGGACACCAACTCGTCGTAGTCGGTGTCGAGCGCCTTGGCCAACTGCAGGATCTTATCGGCTTTGGGATACTTCTTCCCCTTCTCGATCTCGTTGAGATAGGAGAGCGACAGTCCCGAGCGCTCGGACAATTCGGCGAGCCCGTAACCCTGCCCCACGCGAAGCCGCCGCAGCTTCAAACCGAAGATAATCGGCAGGTGCTCCTCTCGCATCCGACGCTTCCCGTCATTCGTGCACGATCCCGGGCGTTTCCTGCCCGTATCCGCGCTCACTCTACCACGCCTTCCCAGAGGCCGGCAATTCGCATCCGCTTGCAGCGAAAACCATATATTAGCGAATTTTCGCTTGACGTATCGATTCCGCTGGGGAACAATACGTACAGCTACCGGCTGCGGCGCACCCCCGTGGCGCGAAGCGGCGCTTTTTATCTTGAAATTACAGGAGCATGCGAGCCCATGGAACAGCAAGCCGAGTTCAAACCGTCGCCGTCCACCTCGAATCCGCCTCTGCGCGAGGCGCCCGCTGCGACCCGCTGGACGGAAATCCTCGCCGGACGGGCGGACCCCGCGGCGACCCCCGAAGCGCGGTTTCGGGAGTTCCGCTTTCCGGCGGAACACCCGAGCACGTTGTTGCGCCGGCTGTTGACCGAGAATTCCTATCTGTTTGCACCGGGCCTTTACAATGCGGGCGGGCTCAAGCTGGCGGCCTATGCGGGTTTCCGCGCCGCGTACCTGAGCGGATACTCGTATGCCCTCGAGGAACACGGAACCACCGACGTGGGGGCATTCAGCCGCGTCGAACTGGCGGAGCAGGCCCGGCGCATGGTGCGTGCAGGCGACTACTGGGTACGGGAGCGATACGTCGACGAAGGGACGATCGCCGATCGCCTGCCCTTGATCGTGGATCTGGAGGATGGCCACGGCGGATTCGGCCAAGTGCAAACGCTGATGGGACAGATTCTACCGGCGGGCGTGGCGGCGGGTCATCTGGAGGATCAGGCCGAACGGCGCTGCGGTCACCTGCCCGGCAAAGTGCTGGTGTCGACGGAGAAACAGGTCGAGCGGCTCCTTGCCGCACGCAGCGAGGCGGACCAAATGGGCGTGGACGATTTTATCCTCATCGCCCGCACAGACGCCGCCACCGCCCGGCACACGCCGGAAGGCACGCCCGGCAGCATCGACCTAGCGGTCGAGCGCACGCTGGCCTATGCCCGTGCCGAAATCCACAATCGGCGGGCCATCGACTTGGCTTGGTGCGAATTCAAGGACCAGGAATGGGAGGCGATCGTGTACTGGGCGCGGAAAGTGCGCCGGGTTCACCCCGATCTCGATCTGGCGATCAACCTCTCCTCGTCTTTCGACTGGACCAATCCCCGTTTTCAGCCGGTGTTCAGCTTCGAGCAATTGGCCGAGGAGGGCTTCAAATACCTGTTCATGACCCTGGCCGACAACCACGCGGGGCGAAACGGAAGCTGGCGATTTTTCCAGGACATCCAGCGGCGGGGCACCGAGGCCTTCGCCGACCTCCAACTGCTCGAGGGAGAATCGGGGACCCCGTCGAAGAGCCACAATCAGCTCGCGGGGACCCAGGCCTACTTCGTCGGCGGCACCGTCTTCGGATCGGGCAGCTTTAAATCGGGAGACCTACGCAGCTCCGACGCGGAACTCTCGGAGGTGGCGCAATAGCCGGCGCGCACCGCGGCCGCTGACTGACGAGCCCCCGACGCTATGGGGTTTCCTGGCTCTGAATCAGTTCGATGACGGCCTCCGGCGAGTCCACCGTCATCAACTGCTCCCGGATTTTGGCGTCCTTGATGAGGCGGGCGATCTTGGCGAGGGTGAACAGGTGATCGTTGCTGCCATTTTCCGGTGCCACGAGCAGGAAGAAGAGGCGCGTGGGTTTACCGTCGATGGCGTCGAAATCCACCTGCCCCGTGGTGCGGCCGATGGCGATCACCGTCCGCGTCACCTCGCGGCTCCGCCCATGGGGGATGGCGACGCCGTGGCCGATGCCGGTAGAGCCCAGCCCTTCCCGCTCGAGCAGCGTCCCCGTCAGCGCGGCCTGGTCTTCGATCTTCCCGGCACGCTTGAGGATGGCGACCAGTTCCGCAATGACCCCCTCCTTGCTCGAACCGTTGAGGGAGAAATCGATCGTCGAGGGGTCGAGGTAGTTCAAGATGGGCATAGCTGCGAACATTCACGATTGAGGGTTGCGTTCTCGCACTTGCGCCCGCCGATCGCGCCAACTCGGGCGTCGGGTCGCGGAGGCCCGGCCATGCGGCGGCGGGCCGAAAGGGGAATGCGGTTGAGGGGACGGCGAGACGGCATCAGAACAATTGCTTGCGTTTGTTCGAGGGCAAAAGATTGAGCGCTTCGCGGTATTTGGCGACGGTGCGCCGCGCGACCTTGATTTGCATTTGCTGGTACAGGTGCTCGGCGATCTGAATATCGGTCAACGGCACGCGCACGTTCTCCTTGCCGATGATTTTCTCGATCAGGTCCTTGATTTTCTTGGACGAGATCACCTCGCCGTGGCCTTGGTCGATTCCGCTGGTGAAGAAGTACTTGAGTTCGAATATTCCCTGGGGCGTGTGCACATACTTGTTGGTCGTGATCCGGCTGACCGTGGACTCGTGGACTTCGATGTCTTCCGCCACGTCCTTCAGCACCAGCGGCTTCAGGAAGTTGATCCCCTTCTCGAAAAACTCGTACTGGTGCTTGAGGATGCTCTTGGTGACCCGGAAGATGGTGCGCTGCCGCTGCTCGATGGACTTCATGAGCCAGTTGCCGGCCTTGATCTTCTCCTGGATGTATTCCTTGGTCAGCGAGGAGTCCGCGTCCTTGCCTTTGGCCAACTCCCGGTAATAGTCGTTGATCTTGAGCCGCGGCATGCCGCTATCGTTCAACGAGACGCGGAACTGACCCACCTGGCCATCCGAATCCGAGCCCTCGCTGCTGAACTTGTAGATATAAACGTCCGGAATGATGTGTTGGGGCCGTTCGGAGACGAACGAGCGGCCCGGCTTGGGCTCCAGCGACATGATCAGCTTATAGGCCTCGATCACGTCCTCCAGGTCGGCCTTTTGGCGGCGGGCGATCTTGCGCAGATCCTTGCTCTCCAGCAGCTTCAGTTCCTGGTTCACGATGCGGAAGGCCAGCCCGTCCTCCATGTCCGAGGCCTTTAGCTGTACTTCGAGGCACTCCTTCAAACTGCGCGAGCCGGCGCCGGTGGGGTCCAGGGTCTGCAGAAACCGCAGCACCCCCTCGACCACCGCCCCGGCGGCGGGGTTGAGCTTGATCCTGCGCTTGGGCTTGACCCGTTGGACCTGCTCTTCCTCGAAGGTGGGGGGCTCCTTGGATTTCTTGGAGGGCGGCGGCGGCTTGGCCGACTGAAACTTGACGGTCAGGAGATCCGGATCGAGCTCCTCCGGGGGCGTGACGGTGAAGGCATCGGTTCCCAGGGCGTGCACGATTCGGTCGTGCAGATCGGGATCCAGCTCCAGCAGTTCCTGGATGCTGATCGTGAGATAACCGTCGTCGTCCAGGTTGCCGATCAGGTATTCCCCGATCGCCATCTCGAGGGGCGAGAGGGAGGTCATCTCCAACTGCCAGCGCAGGTGGTCCTGCAAGGAATCGGTGCCGGCGAGTGTCGCCTCGAGGCTGTACTCGTCGCCGTCGTCGCCCCGGTAGCGCTCCCGGATCACCCCCCCGCCGGCTTCCAGGTACTGCTGAAACTCCAGCTCCGTGGGCGTGGACTGGGGTTCCACCAGATTCTCCTCGGGGCTGTCGACCCGGGCTTTGATCTCCTCCGGCTCGTCGGAGGATTCCTCGTTGTTGTCGTCGGATTCCTCGAGGACGGGATTTTCGATCAGCGCCTGGTCGATCAATTCCTCGAGCTCGTTGCGGGAGAGTTGGAGCAGCTTGATGGCCTGCTGAAGCTGCGGCGTCATGATGAGCTGTTGGCTCATCCGCATTTGCAGTTTGAGGTTCAGCGCCATATGTTCTCGCC
Organism: SAR324 cluster bacterium; assembly: GCA_027296185.1. Classification (GTDB taxonomy): domain Bacteria; phylum SAR324; class SAR324; order SAR324; family JACQKK01; genus JAPUJL01. The sequence goes on from JAPUJL010000519.1 coordinate 6,076, forward strand.
CTTACCTGCTTCGCGGGACGGCCGTCCGTTGCGTCCGCTCCCTGCGGACTCCTTGGCATCCAATTTGCGTCCCTTTCACAGAGATACCCAAACTGCCCCCCGATTCCAAGCGGCAAATGTCGTGCCGCGAATCCAATCCCGGTTGCTACAGCGTGAATTGCTCGCCCAGATAGATCTTCCGGGCGATCTCGTTGTGTACCAGTTCGCCGGGCACGCCTTCCACGACGATCTTTCCCTCGCAGACGATGTAGGCTCGGTCGGTAATGCCGAGGGTCTCGCGCACGTTGTGATCGGTGATCAGGATACCGATGGATTTGGCGCGGATCTGGTGAATCACTTCCTGGATATCCAGAACGGCGATCGGGTCGACCCCGGCGAAGGGTTCGTCCAGCAGAATGATCGACGGCTTCATGACCAGGGCCCGGGCGATTTCCACCCGCCGGCTTTCCCCACCGGAAAGCTGGTAGCCCATCGATTTGCGAACTTGCGTCAGACCGAGCTCTTCCAGCCCCATCTCCTGGCGTTCGCGGCGCTCGGCGGGGCTTAGATCGGCCAACTGCAGCACGGCCATCAGATTGTCCTCGACCGTCATGCGGCGGAAGAGGGAGCGCTCCTGGGGCAGATAGCCCAAGCCGGACCGTGCGCGGAGGTGAATGGGCAGGTCGGTAATGTCCTGCAGGCCCAGATAGATTTTTCCGCGGCCGGAGGGTATCACCCCGGCGATCATATAGAAGGTGGTGGTCTTGCCCGCGCCGTTGGGGCCCAACAGCCCGACCACCTCCCCCGGCGCCACCCGGAGGCTGATGGAATCGACCACTTTGCGGCGGCGGTAGGATTTCTCCAGATCGATGGCGACGAGGGCGCCGGGCTCCAACTGCGGCGGGGCCGGTGGGGGGAGTTCCTCGTTCATCGCACCGGCTCTAGCGAGCCGCCTCGGCGATCACTGCGGAATACAGGTCCACCTCGCCCTCGCTCAGCAGGGGAAGCAGCGCCGCCAGAAACGCTTTGCGATTGGGGTAGGTGACGCCGCGTAGCGCATCCAGTTTGGCCAAGGTGAATTGGGGCAGGCCGCGCCGCCGCAGCCCGCCGATCCCGGCGGGCGTGAGGGCATAGGGCGCCGGCTCGGAGAGATCGAGGGTGAGGCGGATAGGCCGCTGGCCCTCTCCGCTTTGCACGAGCCCTTGCTCCACATTGGTGTACACCTCGACGCGGTCCGAGGAGATGTCGAATTGTCCCCGCTGGGTAGCCTGGGCGTGACCGATCAACAACAGGGTGTCCATCCGGTTTTGAGACTCGATGCGGTCCGCGCTGAGCACCCGCCCCGGCTGTTCGATCCGCACCCCGCCCTCCGCCTCGAAGTGGATGATCCGCCGTTCCTCGTCGAAAATCAGTTGGAGCTTTTCGGCGCGCAACTCCCAGCCCATCTCCACCCGCTGCATTTTCACGCCGCCACTGAAGCGGATTTCGCCGGCGTCGTGCTCGATCTCGGCGCGGTCGGCCCGCACCAGCACGGTATCCGGCAGCATCTCCGTGCCCCCATCTTCCAGGGAGGCGGCCGGCACGGTGCCATCCCCCTGGCGGGCCGGCTCGCGCCGCTCGGCGGACAATGCCGCCTGCTCCGCATCCGGCGCGGCTTGGGGGGTGGCGGGCACCTGCCCCTCGCGGCGCAGGAACACCCGCCGCTCGGGCGTGCCCAAGATGGTGCTGGTGTCGGGATCGCGCTCGAGCCGCAATTCGTCCCCCTCGACATAGGTGAAGGGCTGGGTCAGCTCCACGTGGCCCTGGATGACGACCCGGCCCGTATCGTTTTCCAGCACGGCGTGGTCGCCCTTGGCCAAGCGGCCCCGCTGCTCCACGACCACCTCGCGGTGCAGCTCCAGGCGGGCCCACTCGTTCCGCTCGTTGCGGAAGGCCCGCAACACCTGGGCCTGGAAGGCCAGGTCGAATCTCTTCAGCACCCCCACCACGTTGCCTTCCAGCCGCGCGGTACCGGTGCGCATGTCGATCCCGCCGTCCCGCTCCGCCTGCAGGCAGATGGATTCGAACTGGGGACAATCCGGTGGCTCGACGGCCCCGCCGGGAACGGGCAGGGAGAGGCAAACGGCGAGGCTGCAGACAGCCCCCCAGAAGAGCCGGGCCGAGCCGGTGCGGCGGACCGCTCCGCGCCGGTCAGGCAGTCTCGCGCTGAAGAACGGGCTCCTGCTCATGACGGCTCGCACAATCGATGGCGGCCTTGATGAATGCGGTGAAGAGCGGGTGGGGATCGAAGGGCTTGGATTTGAACTCGGGATGAAACTGGCAGCCGACGAACCAGGGATGGTCGGCCAGCTCGATCGTCTCCACCAGATCCCGCTCGGGGCTCTTGCCCGAGACGATGAGGCCCGCCTGAACCAGCTTCCCCAGGGTAGGGTTGTTGACCTCGAACCGGTGCCGGTGCCGTTCGCTGATGCGGCTTTTCCCGTAGGCCTGGAATATCTTGGTGCCTTCGACCAAGTTGGCGGCGTAGGCGCCCAGGCGCATGGTGCCGCCCTTGAGCATCACCTTGTGCTGCTCGGGCAGCAGGTCGATCACGTTGGTGCTGTCGGTTTGGGCGAATTCCGAGGAGTTGGCATCGGGGATGCCGGCAACGTTGCGGGCGAATTCGATCACCGCCGCGTGCAGGCCCAGGCAGATACCGAAGAAGGGGATCTTCCGCTCGCGCACGTAGCGCACCGCCTTGATCTTGCCCTCGATGCCCCGCTCGCCGAACCCGCCGGGGACGAGCACCGCATCGGCGCCGCGGAGCACCTGTTCCGGCTCCTCTTCCTCGAGCACTGCGGAGTCGATGTAGTCCAACTCCAGATGCACCCGGTTGGCCAGCGCCCCGTGGGTCAGGGCCTCCTTGAGGCTCTCGTAGGACTCGCGCAGGTTGGTGTACTTGCCCACGATGGCCACGCGCACCCGGCCCTGAGGATGGTTGAAGTTGTCGACGATGTCGGCCCACTGCTGGAGGTTGGGCCGCCGGGTCCACATTTCCAGGCGTTCCACGATCTGCTCGTCCAGCCCCTCGGACTGAAACCGCAGGGGCACCTCGTAGACGCAATTCACGTCCACTCCGTTAATCACGCATTCGGTGTCCACGTTGGTGAACAGCGCGATCTTGCTTTTCATTTCCTGGGGGATCGGCTCGGTGCTGCGGCAGATCAGGATGTCGGGCTGAATCCCGATCTCGCGCAGCTTGTTCACGCTGTGCTGGGTGGGCTTGGTCTTCAATTCCCCCGCGTGTTCGATGTAGGGCACCAGCACCAGATGGACGTAAAGCGTGTCCTTGCGCCCAAAGTCGTGGCGAAATTGGCGGATCGCCTCGAGGAAGGGCAGCGATTCGATGTCGCCCACCGTTCCGCCGATTTCGACCAGGGCGATATCCACCTCGTTGGCGGCCTCGAGGATCTTGCTCTTGATTTCGTCGGTGATGTGGGGAATCACCTGGACGGTCACGCCCAGGTAGTCGCCCCGGCGCTCCTTCTGGATCACCGAGTCGTAGATCTGTCCGGTGGTGAAGTTGTTCGCGCGGCTGAGCACCGCATGGGTGAACCGCTCGTAGTGGCCCAAATCGAGATCGGTCTCGGCTCCGTCGTCGGTCACGAACACCTCCCCGTGCTGGAAGGGGCTCATCGTACCCGGGTCGACGTTGATGTAGGGATCCAGCTTGGTGATGCTGATCCGCAGGCCGCGGTTCTCCAGCAAAGCGCCGATGGAAGCGGTGGCGATTCCCTTGCCCAGTCCGGAAACCACGCCTCCAGTCACGAAAATGAATTTCGTCCGCGTGCTGCTTCCCGCCATAGGTTCAAGGGACATGGGAATGTGGGTGATATGGAGCCACGCCGGCTGAGGGGCATCCTGCACCCGCTCTGCCCGGCTCCCAGAGCCATTTCTAACGGAGCCGCCGCACAATGTCAACGGCGCGGTTTGCCGCCCGCAACGCCGATGGGCGTCCGGGAGGGAGCAACTCTCCAAAGGCTAAGGTAGCACGGAGACGCCGGTGATAGGAATCGGCGGTGAGTGGGTGGCGCGGGCGGGAATCCGCCATTCGACTGCGCGGCGCAATACCCGCCCGGC
>JAPUJL010000052.1 GCA_027296185.1 SAR324 cluster bacterium
ATGATCGGCGTCAACCTCTCGGGATTCCCCAACGTCGCCCGCTGGATGGGCACCATGAAGGCGCTGCCTTCCTGGGGTAAGGTCAACGAGGTGCACGACGGCTTCGTGGGCTCCCTGAAGGATAAATCCTTCGTCAGCATCGGGTAGTCCGCATTGGAATCGGCGGCCGCGCTATGCCCGTCTTCTCCCCGGCTCCCCACGACCTGCGGGGCGTGGTAGACTGGTGAGATCGAACATTCCCAAAACCGGTGGGCACTGCGGAAGGTGGCATCATGGCATTGAAGAAAGTCGATCACGTGGCGTACATCACGCCGGACATGGAGAAGACGATCCGGTTCTACCGGGACTTGCTGGGCATGCGGCTCGTGGCGGGGGTGGGCCACGAGGGGTTCCGTCACTACTTTTTCGAGGTGGGCGATAGTTTGATGGCCTTCTTCGAATACGAGGGCGCCCAGCCCATGGCGTACGACAAGTTCCATGGCGCTCCCACCACCAAGCCCATCGGCTTCGACCACATCGCCTTCACGGTGGACAACAAGGAGGACCTGTTCGCCGTGAAGGATCGGCTGGAGGCCGCGGGAATCGAGGTGACCGGCGCCGTGGATCACGGCATCTTCTGGTCCATCTACTTCTTCGATCCGGTCAATAACCTGCCCCTCGAGGCGACCTGGAACTTCTTCGAGTTCACCGGCGCCCCGGCCATGTACGAGGTAGAGCCCCTGGACGCCGTCGCCGAGGGTGCCGACCCGCAGCCGGGCCACTGGCCGGAGGTGACCCGCCCCACGCCGCCGGAGGAAATGACGGCCACGTCGGGCAACGGGGTGCTCATGCGCCAGGCGATCCTCCAATCGGGAACGGGCCACATCAGCGAGCAGGGCAAGGCCGCGGGCATCACGCCGGAGGTCTAGGCTCCCCGCTAAGGACCCGCAGGAAGCCGGGTCCGGCGTGAAGGGCCGCGCCCGGTTCCCGGAGCATGGAGCCGCGGAGAATCATGGCGGACGTTCTGGCGGCCCTGATCGAGAAGTACCGGGCCATCGCCGAGCTGACCCAGCCCCGCTGCCTGGGCGGCTGTCCGGAGCCCGGGGGCTGCTGCCGCCCCCAGTATTGTCTGCTGGCCGAGACGCGGGCCCGGCAGTTCGGCGAGACCCTTCCCACCCAGAATCATCCGACGCTGCGGTACATGGGCCCGGAGGGGTGCGTGGTGCCGCCCCATCTGCGGCCCCTGTGCGCGGTTCACGTGTGCGAATTCCACGTCAGGCAGGATTCCGCCTTCGGCGAGGAATACCTGGCGCTACGGGAGGCGGTCTGCCGGCTGGAGGAGCGGCTGGGGCTCCCCTGGCCCGAGGGAATGGCCCGGGACTACTGGGAATAGCGGCGGGGTGGCTCCAAATGACCGTTCCTACGAATCCCCGGCCAGCGAAGCCGAAATTTCTCCCGAAAACGGTTTGACTTAAGAGATGTCATTCCGAGCGTAGCGAGGAATCTCGACTGGACCGTCCAAGTACCGGTAGCCGCACGGTATCGCTGAGATTGTTCACGTTGCCTTCGGGTAATTTCAGGGCTTGGCGCAATATACTGGCGCCGACTGCCGAATGGGTATGGGCGGCGCCTTGCCCAGCACTACCAGGGCACCCCCATCTGCCGCAGGGAGGAGGTCTCCCCGGCGGTCAGCTTCACCGGGTCGGGCCCAGCGGAATCCGGCCAGGTAATCTGCCAATCCGCCGGGTTCAGGTGCTGAACGGCCCAGATTCCCCCCAGCAGGATCGACAACGCCGCGAGCACGGCCAACGCCTTGTTTTGCCACATGGGGCGGCTCCAGCGAGCGGTTCGGCGGGGAAATCCCATTCCCGCCGGTGAGTCCAAGACCCCCAGTGTACCGCAGGCCCCTTCCAATCGCTCCATTCACCGCGGCGCTCGTCTGCTGGATACTGCTCGGGGCGGACATCCCCGCGGACCCGGCACAGGAGGGGCCGGAGAGCCCCATCGACGTGAAGGGGCTGGTGACCGAGGTGCTGCCCACGGCCTATCCGCGGCTGATCGCCTGCCTCCGGCAGCGGGGTCCCCTGCGCGCCGTGGACGGCGCCGGAGCCGGATACCGGCTCTCCATGGGAGCGGACGGGCTGACGGTCGAGGGCTCGCACCGGCCCGAACCCCCAGGCGATCCCCCAGCCGATCCTGCTGACGATCCGGGAGGCGGCTCCACCGAATTCCTCCTGTTGGATGCCGACCTGGACGCCCGGCTGGACCGGGTGACCTGGCGGGGCGCGGGCATCCCGGGGGGGCGCTTCGTCATCGACGATCCCCAGGACGACACCGCCCTCGGCCTGTGGTACCTCGCTCTGCACGCCGCCATCGGCCCGGCGCCATCGGCCCGCTGCCCTGCGGGCCTTAGGATACACCTCAAGAGCTCGCGCCGCCGGCCCACCGGTCATGGCGAGTAAACCGGAGCCGTCTTGACGCTCGCTTCCGAGCGCGGCATCGGCCGCCCCGAGCTGGCACCGGCAAGACATGGCTTGAGTCCGGGGGCGAAATTGCGCTAAATGCACGAGGGGGATTTCGAGAGGTGGACCGTGAGCGACTGGTACGAGAAACAGACCATCGGCCTGCTGCCGGAGCGGGCGGGCCGGCGCTTCGGCGCGCGGGAGGCGCTCTGCTTCGAAGAGCGGCGCTGGAGCTTCGCGGAGGTGGCCTTGGAAGTGCGGCGGGTGGCGAAGGGGCTGCTGGCTCAGGGCATCCAGCCCGGCGAGAAGGTGGGCATCTGGATGCTCAACCGCCCCGAATGGATGTTCGCCATGTTCGCCGCGATGCGCATCGGCGCGGTGCTGGTGCCCATCAACACCCGCTTCCGTACCGCCGACGTGGCATACGTTCTGGGGCAGTCGGACGCCACCACTCTCATCCTCGCCGACCGCTCCGGGCCCATCGACTACCTGGCCATGGCGCGGGAGGTCATTCCGGCGCTGCAGAATGACGGCGGCTCCCCCGGTCAGGGCGAAGACCTGTCCGGACTCTCGCGGACCCTCCTGCTGAGCGAGCGGCCCCACGCCGGGACGGTGCACTGGCCGGACCTCCTCGCCGCGGGCGAGGGGGTCAGCGACGCGGCGCTCCGGGAGCGGAGCGAGGCGGTGCACCCGGACGACACGGCCTTCTTCTTCTACACCTCGGGCACTACCGGCTTCCCCAAAGGAGTAATGCACAGCCACATCATGATCCGCAACGTGAGCGACCGGGCCAACCGGCTCGCCATTACGGAGCACGATACGATCATGAACTACCTGCCCTTGTTTCACGCCTTCGGGTTTACCGAGGGGCTGCTTACCTCGATGGTCAGCGGGGCGCGGCAGGTGCTGACCGCCACCTTCGACCCCGAGGAAAGCCTGGAGCTGATCGAGCGGGAGCGGGCCACCATCGTCCACGGCTTCGACTTTCACTTCAAGGAATTGCTCGACGCCCAGGCGCGCAGCCCTCGTGACCTTTCCAGCTTCCGCACGGGCATCCTCGCCGCCGGCATGGCCAGTTCCGTTTCCATCGCGCGCCGGGCCTGCCGGGAGATCGGACCCACCGTCAGCGGTTACGGCATGAGCGAATTCGGCGTCGGCGCCGCGCTGAGCGCGTTGGATTCCACCGAGGAGCAGCGCTGCGAGGCTTCCGGCTATCCGGCGGCCGGCTACGAGCTGCGCATCGTCGATCCCGCCACGGGCGAGGAGCAGCCCCCCGGAACTCCGGGCGAAATCTGGGTGCGCGGGTACACGGTGATGCAGGGCTACTACAACAATCCCGAGGCGACCGCGGAGACCCTGGACGCCGACGGATGGATCCATTCGGGGGACATGGGGCTGATCCGCGCCGACGGCCACCTGCGGTTCATGGGCCGCTACAAGGACATGCTCAAGATCGGCGGGGGAGGTGATCGCCCATTTCAAGGGCAAGGTGGCCAGCGTCAAG
>JAPUJL010000520.1 GCA_027296185.1 SAR324 cluster bacterium
CGCCCCGGAATCGCGAATTCCTTCATCGCCACATCCACGTAAACCCGCTTGGCCACCTCGACCAGGGTGCCCAGGGGCACCCCATAGCGCAGCAGCAGCCGCACCAGCGGCGTCAGTAACCGAGCCAGGCTCAGTTCAATCGATTTCTCGATCGTCCCGTTCATATTTGGGAAAATATTCCCAAAATTATAGATTGTCAACCATATCCGGCGTTCGGCGGACAATTTTAGGGGTCGCCGTGTACGGCGATCGGAGAGGCGGGGAGCCGCTGCCGGGGCCGTCTTGCGGCGATCGAGCGGCGGCAGGGCGGGCCGCATAGGCTGGCTCGGCGGCGCCAACCCCGCTAGATTAGGAGCCATGGGAGAAAGCGATCGAGAATCGGGTGGGGCGGAGGCTCCGCCGCCGTCGAATCCCCAGTCGCCGGTCGGGGTGCTACGGTTCTGGTTCGCACTGGAGCGCCCGGGTAAAAAGGACGACGGCCGGGTGCGGGCAGCGCTGGAGGCCCACTACGAGCAGGCGCGGGACGGCCGGCTGATCGGATGGGCTGCGGCGCCGCGCCCACGGCTGGCGTTGGTGCTGTTGCTCGACCAGGTGCCCCGGCACCTCTTCCGGGAGCGGCCGGAGGCCTTCTCCACGGATCCCCAGGCCCAGGTACTCACCGGGCGATTCGTCGAGCGGGAGGACTGGCACGGCTTCGCGCCGCTGGAGCGCTACTACGCCGCAGTGCCCTGGATGCACGCGGAGGACGAGGCGTTGCAGCGGCGGGTTAATCCGCTCATCCATGCCCTCGCGGCCGGGGACGCGTCGCTGGCCGTCTCGGCGGGGATCGCCGATCTGTACTGGGAAACGATCCGCCGCTTCGGGCGTTTTCCCCACCGCAACGCGGTTCTGGGGCGGGACAGCACGCCGGAGGAGTTGGTCTTCCTGGAGGGCGAATGGCCGCGCCGCAAGCGGGCGGTGTACGCGGCGTTGGAAGAAAACGGGGAAGAGGTCTGAACCCGACGGGGAAAGGAGGAGGGGGTACCGAAGGCCGCCGGCGCATTCCCGAACAACATTTCGCCGACTGGGCCATAGCCCGCCCGACCGCTGCGGGATATACTCGCCTTGGCCGGCCGGGTTCGCCGCGGGGGCGCCGGCTCCCATCCTCATGTCGTGACCGTAACCGCAAGGAGTGTGCATGAAAGCGATCGTCATCACCCGGGGGGGCGCCCCCGAAGCGCTGCAAATCCGTGAGATCGAGCCACCGCCCCTGTTGCCCGGCCACGCCCGGGTGACCCTGCGGGCGGCGGGCCTGAACCACCGCGACCTTTGGCAGCGGATCGGCTATCCGGGACCCGAGCCGATGATCCTCGGCTCCGACGGCGCGGGCACGGTGGAAGCCGTCGGCGCGGACGACGATCGGGCGTGGGTGGGCCAGGAGGTGGTGATCAATCCGAGCCTGTACTGGGGCGACCGGGAGGATGCGCCGGGGCCGAACTACCAAGTCCTGGGCAACCCGACCTTCGGCACCTACGCGGAATCGGTCACCGTGCCGGTGGAGAACGTGGCGCCGAAGCCGGCCCATCTGGATTTCGTGCAGGCGGCGGCTTTTCCCTTGGCCGGGCTCACGGCATGGCGGGCACTGTTCGGGCAAGGGGCGCTCCAGCCGGGGCAGACGGTGCTGCTGCCGGGCATCGGCAGCGGGGTCGCCGGATTCGCCCTGGCCTTCGCCAAGATCGCCGGGGCGCGAGCGATCGTCACCTCGAGCAGCCAGGACAAGCTGGAAAAGGCCAAGGCGCAGGGGGCGGACTTCGCCGCAGACTACACCGACGATCGTTGGGAGCAGCAGGTGCGCGACTATGCAGCGCCCGCCGGAATCGATCTGGTGATCGACCACTCGGGAGAGAAGACCCTCCCCGCCGGCGTGCGGCTGGTGCGTCCCGGCGGGCGGGTGGTGTTCCTCGGCGTCACCACCGGCGAGCGGCTGGAGCTAGGCCTGCGCGAGACCTACTTCAAGCAGGTGCACCTGGTCGGCACCATGATGGGCAGCCCCCGCGAGTTCCTCGCCCTGTGCCGCTTCATCGAGCTGCACCGCTACACCCCCCAGGTGAACCACGTCTATCCCATGGAAGAGGTCGCCGCGGCCCACGCCCTGATGGAAGCCGGCGGCCAGTACGGCAAGATCGTGCTGACCATCTGACGGGGTGCATCGCCGGCAATTCCCGCCTTGACGCCCTCGCTGGCCGCTTAGTAGATTGCGGTCCTCGAGGGGGGCGCTCTAAAGTTCCACAACCTGCCCAAGGGAGCAGGCGATGGAATGTCCGAAGTGCCATCACGATAATCGCGCGGACGCGGCGTTTTGCTCTGAGTGTGCGGCCCCGCTGCCCCGGGCCTGTCCGCAATGCGGCCGAGCCAATCCAGCAGGCAGCAAGTTCTGCGACGGATGCGCGTTCGACCTCACCGCTGGAGCGGACGGCCGGCCAGCCGAAATCTCCACCGCATCCGAGGGCGAACGGCGCCAAGCGACCGTGCTGTTCTCCGATCTCTCCGGCTTCACGACGATGTCCGAGAAGCTCGACCCGGAGGAGGTGCTGGGGTTGATGCGCCGCCTCAAGGATCGGGCGGTGGAGATCGTCGAGGCCCACGGGGGG
>JAPUJL010000521.1 GCA_027296185.1 SAR324 cluster bacterium
GAATGCACAGCCATGGGCGCCGCCCCGGGAAGGTCTCCCTTCGGCGGCCTTTTGACCTAAACAAATATCTCTACCACAGGCCGAGAGAAATCACAATTCCGGCGCCCTCCAGGCCCATTTCCCTTGCTCAATCAGTGGCGTTTGGTTAGAGATGGAAAGCCCGGGCCCGGCCCGCTGGAGGAGCGGCGGAGGGCGCCTGCGGGAACGAACGGAGGACGTCTTGAACATCATCGTCTTGGTCAAACACGTGATCGACGTGGAATTGAACCTACGTGTGCGCGACGGAAAGCTGGTCGAGGATGGCATGAACTTCGTGCTCAGCCGCTGGGACGAGAATGCACTGGAAGCGGCGCTGGTGCTGCGCGAGGCCGGCGAGGGCGAGGTCACGGCGATGACCGTGGGTCCCGAGCGGGCCGGGGAAACCCTACGCAAGTCGCTCGCCATGGGCGCCGACAGGGCGGTGCATATTTGCGATCCGGCCACGGAGGGCTGCGATTCCCTCGGTTTCGCGCGCATTCTCTCCAAGGCGGTGGCCCGGCAGCCCTACGACTTGATCCTGGCGGGCCGGCAGTCCCAGGATACCGACATGGGCGGGACGGGGCCCATGCTGGCGGCCATGTTGGATCTCCCCCAGGTGGCCAATGTGGTGGAGATCCGCTCCAACGACGGCGGCAAGCTGACCGTCCATCGCAACGGCGATCACGGCCGGGAAATCGTGGACCTCACGCTCCCCGCCCTGCTCACCGCCAACGACAGCCTCAACGAGCCGCGCCTGGCCTCCTTGCGCGGGATCATGTCCGCCAAGAAGAAGCCCATGGAAATCCTCACCCTGGCGGACCTGGACATCGACCCCGCGGAGGTCGGCCAGAGCGGGGCGCGGGTGGGGGTGGCGGAACTGTCGCCACCGGGGGCGCGGGCCGCGGGGCAGAAGTTCGAGGGCGATCCCGAGAAGATCACGCGGCAGGTGATGGATCTGCTGGTCAACGAGGCCAAGATCTTCGGCTAAGTGCGATGCGGCAGGGCGGCGTTCGATCGCCCCAGCGCCGCCCCGGGCCCGGCCGGCAGGCGCGGACCCGCCGAAAACGTCAATCGGAATGGACCGGACCCGCTGTAAGGGTCAACACAGGAGCCGTCGCACCGATGTCCAAGATACTGGTCGTCGCCGAGTTCAAGAACGGGGAGATCCGCAAGCCCACCCTCGAGCTGCTCACCAAGGCCCGTCAGGCGGGCATTCCCACCGATGCGGCGCTGATCGGCAGCGGCGTGCGGGGCGCGGCGGATCAGCTGGCGGGGCATGGCGCCGCAACCGTCTATCTGGCCGACGATGGAGCGCTGGAGCGGTATTCGTCGGCCGCCTACCTGCCGTTGGTGACCCAGGCGGTGGAGAAATCGGGAGCGACCCAGGTGTGGTTCTCGATGTCCGAGACCAGCAACTCTCTGGCCCCGGCGTTGGCCGGCCGTCTGGACGCGGGCTACGTCGGGGGTGCCGCGGGCATGGAGATCGACGGTGACGACCTGACGATCCACCGCCCGGCCATGGCGACGAAGGTGATGCAAAAGATGACCTTCCTCAAGGACGGGCTGCGCATCGTCTCCATCCGCAGCGGAACCTTCGACCTGGAGCCGGCGGAACCGGTCACCGCACAGACCGTCGATCTGGAGCTCGGCGAGCCCGACGCCCGCGTGGTGGTGACCGACGTGGTGCAGGAGGTGCAGGACGACGTGGATCTAGGGGAGGCCTCGGTGATCGTGTCGGTGGGGCGCGGCGTTAAAGGGCCGGAAGGGGTTGAGGAAGTGCGGCCGCTGGCCAAGCTGCTCGGCGCGGCCTTCGGAGCATCGCGGGCGGTGGTCGATTCGGGGTGGATGCCCCACAATACCCAGGTGGGGCAAACGGGCCGGGTGGTGAGCCCGGACGTGTACTTCTCCATCGGCATTTCCGGCGCGATCCAGCACATGGCCGGGATGAGCGGCTCGAAGCTGATCGTGGCGGTGAACAAGGACCCCGACGCCCCGATATTCTCGATCGCCGATTACGGCATCGTGGGCGACCTGTTCAAGGTCGTGCCCATCCTCACCGAGGAGATCAAGAAGGTGAAGTCCTGAGCCCGCCGCAGCGGGCGGACGAGCGCCCAGCGGGGAATGCGGAGGGGAACGCGGCGAGGGCTCGCGCGCGGGGCGCACCGATCGGCCACGGCCCCCCACCGCGCCTCCGGCGCCACGGAAGTCGGCAGAATCGGGGCGAATTCCGCCGCGGGGGAGCGATCCGGAGCCAATTCGCCCATTCCCCCTTCTCCGTGAACGCGGATCGATTGGAGTCGCGATGAATCCCGTTTTAACGGCACTGTTACTGGTCGCCGCACTCTTGGTCTTTACCTACGAGATTTACCGGCAGTTCGGCCTGCTCGCGCGCCTGGCGCCGGAGCGGCGGTTCGACCAGCCGTGGCGGCGGCTGCGGCGGCTGTTCCGGTTGGGCCTCGCCCAGGAGCGCATGGCCGGCCGCGAGCGGGAGCGCTCGTCGGGGCTGATGCACTTTTTCATCTTCTGGGGGTTCATGGTGCTGGCCCTGCGGGAGATCATCATGTTCGGCGAGGGGTTTCACGTGGGCTTTCAGGAGGTGCTGCCCCTCCTCGGTTCCGCATCGATCCTGGCCTACCTGTATACCTTCGCCTACGACCTGTTCGAGGTGATCGTGGTGGCGATGGTGGCCTTCGCGCTCTACCGGCGGCTGGTGATCAAGCCGGAGCGGCTGGAGAACAGCGTCGAGGCGTACGTCATCCTGTGGATGATTCTGGGGGTGGTCGCCACCGATCTGTTGCACAGCGCCGCCAAGGAAAACCTGATCCTGCTCCACGGCCACGCCCTGCCGTACCTGAGCGACCCCTCGTTCGGCACGGAAATGGACTGGGCGCCCATGGCGGGCATCCTCGCCTGGCTGATCTCCGGCTGGGGCGAGTGGCCCCTGTTTTTCCTGTTCCAGTTCGGCTACTGGCTCCACCTGGCGGTAGTCCTGGTGTTCCTCTGCCTGCTTCCGCTTTCCAAGCACTTTCACATCATCACCGCCCTGCCCAACGTGCTGTTTTCCTCCCTGGACGGGCCCCACACGCCCATCGCCCTGCTGAGCCTGGAGGACGAGCAGGCTTGGGAGCGCGAGGCGATCGGGATGAATCGCATCGAGCAATTGACCTGGAAACAGGGGCTGGACCTCTATACCTGCACCGAGTGCGGCCGCTGCTACGACATCTGCCCCACCTACGTCACCAAAAAGCCGCTGACGCTCAAGTGGTTCAACGACGACCTGCGCCATCACCTGATGGACGAGGCCAGCCAGATCCTGAAAACCGGGGCCAGCAGCGGCGCGAAGACCCTCGTGGGCGACGTGATCTCCCCCGATACCCTGTGGTCGTGCACCACCTGCCGCGCCTGCGAGGAGGTCTGCCCGGTGGGCATCGAACACGTGCCGCGCATCATCGCCATGCGCCAGGGCCAGGTCCTAATGCACGAGGCCTACCCCGAGGAGCTTAAAACTACCTTCAAGGGGCTCGAGCGCAACGGGAATCCCTGGGGCATCGGCTACGACCAGCGGGGGGACTGGGCCGAGGGGCTGAATATCCCCGTGCTGGAAGAGGGTGGCGGCGAGACGGACGTGCTGATGTGGGTCGGCTGCATGGGCGCCTACGACCAGCGCAACCAGAAGATCGCCCGCGCCACCGCCGCCCTGCTGAAAAAAGCCGGGGTGCGTTTCGCCATCCTGGGTAGCAAGGAGAAGTGCACCGGCGACCTGGCCCGCCGCGCGGGCAACGAATTGCTCTACCAGACCCTCGCCGGCGAGAACGTGGAGACCCTCAACGCGCACAAGTTCACGAAGGTCGTCACTGCCTGTCCCCACTGCCTGCAAAATCTGAAGAACGAGTACCCACAACTGGAGGGGCGCTACGAGGTCTACCATCACT
>JAPUJL010000522.1 GCA_027296185.1 SAR324 cluster bacterium
GCCCGGCGGCACCTCACCCCGGGGCGTCGGCAGGTTTATTGGGCGGAAGTAGCGCCCCCCTCTCCCGAGGGAGAGGGGCCGGGGGTGAGGTGCGCCAGAAGCCCCTCCTTGCGTGCGAGGAGGGGCCGGGGGGTGAGGTCATCCCCGCAGCCGCTCCGCCAGTTGCAAGCAAACCTGAAATCGAGATCGGACGGTATCCCGGTCCAAAGCGCTATTTAAAGCCGCCGCCACGCCTTGCCCGCCGCCCGGAACAGGCGAGTCCAGGATTGCGCCAGGGCGTCCCTATCGAAAAGGGCGAAGGGGCGCACCGGGCGGACCTTGCGCAGGGTGTACGTGTGCCATCCCTCCTCGCCCCGCACGATCCCCAGCACCTCTTGTCCGTTCCACCTGGCCCAGATGGGAATGTCCTTGACCGCTCACGGATCATCGGTGTGCACGGCCAGCACCTGACCCGTCGCCAGTTGGGCGAGGGCATCGCGGGTCTGCTTGACCGTGCGGCTCAGCAGCCGCATCGGGATTTCCAGGGTGCGGTCGGGAACCGCCGTGAAGCCGGAGCGGTCGCTGAACGGAACGGTGGCTTGGCGGCGCTCGCCTTCGGGGGCAGTCGAGGTGGGAGACGTGGATTGGGAGGGCAGTGGAGCCGGCGAAAATTCGTGGCCACAGTTCGTGCAGAACTTCGCTGTCGGAGCGATGGCCTGCCGGCATTCAGGACACAGCCGCTCTAGCGGAAAGCCACAGTCATCGCAGAACCTTGCGTCAGGAGGGTTGCTGTTTTTGCATTTCGGGCACTCCATAACCCACCCCGCAACTCGAATTCGCCCCCATCCGAGTCCTGCCGTCCAATTGTTGAACGAATCCCCGGTGGCCCATACAGTATTTAACTGGAAGGAGATCGGCAAGGCCGGGCGGACGGGGGAGAGTGGCTGCCGTCCGGTCGGCCTACCGATGCCTTGGGGTGAGGTGGCCCGCAGGGGGTTGGGGAAAGATGGGCCCTGTGGGGGACTACCCCTCTTTGAGAATCCGCGGCCAGTTGGCGTCGGCTTTGCGGATGTAGCCTTTGATGCTTCGTTCCCAGGTTCGCTGGATGCTCTGGCTGACGTTCAGGTAGAGCTTGCCGTTCACGATCTTCCAGGCCTCGGGGTCGATGTCCGCCGTGACGCCTTGGGACACCGCATAGGCGCAATAACCGCCGTACTGCGGCGCGAATTTCTCCGGCGCGTCGATGAACTCGGCGCGGTTCTCCGCGTTGGCGAAGCGCCAAGTGGCGTCCTTCCACTCGTACTCGTACGCCTCGCTGCCCTCCACCGGCTTGCCTTCGTTGAAGTAGGCGACCGGGTCGTAGCCCTTGACGGCGAGGTCGCCGAACCAGGTCTTGTTGATGGGGTCGAGGGCGTGGGCGGTACCGGCGAACAGCACCAGCGCCAGCAGCGGCAGCAAGCCGGCGGCGAGGGTGCGGATCGGGTGGGTCGGGGGGAGGCTGTGCCGCATGGCGGAATCTCCTGGAATGGGTACGGTGCGGGCGCCGCGAACTCATCCGGCTCGGACGCCCGTTTACCTGCGATTCAAGTCCGTTAGGAAAACATCCCGGGGAGGTGGCGGGCGCGGCGGGCGCCGGCTCGATGGCGGCAGCCGAGGGTTTCGCCTCCCACTTCTCCTCCCGCTTCTCCACAGGGTGTCCCCGCGCCGCCCCGTGTTTCGCTCTTGCAAAAGGTAAACATTTGTATCATATTTTCTTGAGTGGGGTAGGGAAGTTTCCGATGGTCTATTTTGTACCGGTTACCGGAAAAGATCATCACGAATCCGTCACAAATCGCTGACCCGCGGTGGGTGAGCGATAACCGAGCGAAGGCTGAACGATGTCCGCGGCCCTGAAGGAATTGCGGGAACGGTTCTCCGTGGCGGCCCTGCCCGCCCAACCGGAATGGGGGGAGCAGGCGGAAGGGCGCGGCGCCCGGAGCCGCTGGAGCCGGGCGGCGCTGGCCGGGCGGCTGACCGAGCTCTCCGCGGCGGGAGGCGCCGGGGTGCTGAGTTGGGCCGTGGGGCTGGTGCGGGATACCCAGCGGGAAGAGGAGACGGCGGCCTGGGTGACGGCCACCGAGAGCGGCTTTTACCCGCCGGATGCGGCGGCCAACGGGGTCGACCTGGAAACCCTGACGGTGGTGCGGGTGCCGGATGCGCGGGGGGTGGGCCGCGCCGCGGGGCATCTGGCCCGCTCCGGCGCGTTCGGGCTGATCGTGCTCGACCTGGGGGCGGGGGCCGCCCTGCCCGCCGCCTTGCAGGGGCGCCTCGTCCAGCACGCCCAGCGCCACGGCACGGCCATCCTGTGCCTCACGGAAAAACCCGCGCGGGCGCCCTCCCTGGGTTCCCTGGTCTCCTTGCGGAGCCACGCTCTGCGGCAGCGGAGGGGGGAGGGCCGGTTCGCCTGCGGGCTCGCAGTCTCCAAGGACAAGCGGTGGGGACCCGGCTGGGAGCAGGAGGAGATCCGTCATGGACCGCCTGGCCTGCGTTAACGTCTCCGCTTTTCCCCTGCAGTTGCTGCTCGCCCGTCACCCGGAATGGCGCGGGGCGCCGGTGGCCGTGGTGGCGGAAGAGAAGGTCCAAAGCCCGCTGCTCTGGGTCAACGGCCCGGCGCGCCGCGGGGGGCTCCGTGCCGGGATGCGCCACGCCGCGGCGCTTTCCCTGGTCCACGACCTGCGGGCCGCGGCCGTCTCCCCGGCGGAGGTGGCGGCGGGGGTGAAGGCTCTCGTCGGGTGTCTGCAACGGCACAGCCCTCATGTGGAGCCCTCGCGCCAGGAACCGGGGGTGTTCTGGAGCGGAGCGGGGGGCCTGCGCTTCCTCCATCCCGATCTCAGCGCCTGGGCCGGGCGGATGATGCATAGCCTGGCGGCGGAGGGCTTCGGGGCCACGGTCGTGGTGGGGTTCAGCCGCTTCGGCAGCTATGCGGTGGCCCGGGGGCGGCGGGGCATCGCCCTGCTCGACGATCCGGAGCGGGAGCGGGAGATCGCCAGCCGGGTGCCCCTGGAACGGCTGGGGGTGGAACCCGGCCTGCGGGACGATCTGGAGCAACTGGGCATCCGCACCCTCGCCGCCCTGCTGCGCCTGCCCGCGGTGGGATTGCTGCAGCGCTTCGGCCCGGAGGTGTACCGGCTCCACCGGCTGGCCGCGGGGCTGCTCCAGGAGGCCTTTCAGCCCGACCCGGAAGAGCTCCCCATCGAGGAACGGGTGGTGCTGGACTACCCCGAATCGGACGCGGTGCGGTTGCTCTTCCTCATCAAAAGCCCGGTGCAGAGCCTGCTGGCGCGCCTCGGCAAGCGCCGCGAGGCCCTGGGGGCGCTCCACCTGCGCCTGCTGCAGGAAGGCGGAGCGCCCCGGGAAACCGTGGTGAAGCCCGCCGCGCCCTCCCGGGATATCGCCCTGATCCTCGATCTGGTGCGGCTGCGGCTGGAAAGCCTGCGGCTGGAGGCCGGGGCCACGGAGATCGAGTTACTGGCCCAGGGAGAGCCCCGCGAGCTGGAGCAGCTCTCCCTCTTTGCGGAAGGGCCCAAACGCGACCTGGCGGCGGGAAACCGGGCCCTGGCGCGGGTGCGGGCCGAGTTCGGGGAGGCGGCGGTCGTGCGCGCCCGCCTGCGGGAGGCCCATCTGCCCGAGGGCGGCTTCGCCTGGGAACGGCTGGAGCGGATGGCGGCGCCTGTTCAGCCGCGCCCCCCCGCCGCCCCGCCGGGTGCGGGCCGTCTGGTGCGGCGCCTGTTCAGCCGCCCGCGGCCCCTGGCCGCTCCGGCGGAAATCGGAGCCGTTTCCCCCGGCGCCCTTCACCCCGGCGCTCTTTACTCGCTAGGCCGGGCCCTGGCCGCCCAAGCCGGTTTTCAGGGACCCCTGGCGCGCCTGCACGGCCCTTACCCCATCTCGGGAGGCTGGTGGACCA
>JAPUJL010000523.1 GCA_027296185.1 SAR324 cluster bacterium
AGCCACGGCCCATATTCCACAACACCGGGCTCTACAATCTCGACGGATCCGGCGGCGTTCCTCGCGACAACCCGGGCCTTGCCGAGCATACGGGTCGCCGCCGGGACCGCGGCCGCTTCCGCGCACCCACCCTGCGCAACATCGCCGTCACCGCCCCCTACATGCACGACGGCAGCATCAGCACCCTGGAGGGGGTCATCGACCACTACGCCCGAGGGGGCCGCCTCATCGAGTCGGGACCGTTCGCCGGGGACGGCAGCCTGAGCCCCCAGAAGAGCGAGATCATCGAGGGCTTCGAGATCACCGCGGAGGAGCAGGCGGACCTGGTGACGTTCCTCCGCAGCCTCACAGATGAACGGTTCCTGCGCGATACCAGGTTCTCCAACCCCCAACGCAGCAACCCTTAGTGTCTCGGGGAGCGGCCAGGGTAGACTCGCCGGCGACTATTTCGCGTGTTGTGACGTAACAACAGGCGTTGGGCCGCAAGACGCTTGGTTTCCTGCATCGAATCGAGACCGGAACCCTGTCCGGAAGGGAGTCTGCATGCGCTCGAAGATCCCTCGCCCCTTTGTCCTTCTCCTGGTCCTCACAGGTGCCGCCTCTGCGGCCAGCCTGGCGGCCCAACCGCCATCCATGCCGGCTCCGCGCATGAGCCTGACCGACCTGGAGCCCTTCGTGGACAAGCTGGTCCGCGAGGCGATGGAGGCGGAGCATCTCCCTGGCGCCGCTTTCGTGCTGGTCCACGACGGGAAGATCCGGATGGCCAAGGGGTGGGCCTCGCCAACGTGGAGAGCGGCGTGCGCGTTGACCCCGACCGGACCTTGTTCCGGATCGGCTCCATCACCAAGGTGTTCACGGCAATGGCGGTAGCGCGGCTCCAGGACGAGGGACGGATCGATCTCGAGGCGGACGTGAATCGTTACCTGGGACCGGTGAAGGTGCCGAAGGCGTTTGGCGAACCGGTCCGAGTCCGGCACCTGCTGACCCACACCGGCGGCTTCGACCAGACCGGCCAGGGCCGGCACGTGGAGACACCGGTCCATCGGCCCGGACTTGCCGAATTCGTGGGCCACCAGCTGGTGCGGATCCGCCCGCCCGGCATCATCGCCACGTACGACACCTACGGCATCACACTGGCCGGTTACCTGGTGGAACAGGTCTCGGGCATGAGCTATCCGCGCTACCTTCGGCAGCGCGTGTTCGAACCGCTGGGGATGAAGCGCACGTTCGTCGAGGCGCCCGACGAGTTCCGGCAGGATCTGGCGATGGGGTACGGCTTCCAGGATGGTGCCTACGTAGCGCAGCGCTACGAGACTTACGTGACGACGCCGGCGTCGTCCATCGACGCCACGCCGCGGGACATGGGCCGCTTTCTGATCGCCGCTCTCGGTGACGGCGCTAACGAGGCGGGACGCTTCCTGAGCCCAGCCGCCGCCGCGCGCATCAAGAAGCCCCAGTTCCGCGAGCATCCCGAGTTCGCCGGCTTTGCCTGGGGCTTCTGGGAGGTCCTGCGGGATCAATGGCGGGTCATCCATCACGGTGGCACCATGCTCGGATTCAGCAGCGAGCTCTGGCTCCTTCCCGAGCATGGCCTGGGTTTCTTCTTCGTCGCCAACCGTGACGGGGACGCCGGCGGCGGGCCCGTCAGGCTGAGGAACTCGTTGACCCGCGCCCTGATGCAACGCTGGTTCCCCGACGGTGGCAAGGTCCGGCGGGCGCCGGAGAAGCCCGCGATGGTGGACACCGGCCTGCTGGCCGGGAACTGGGCTGCCACGAGGTACTGCCACACCTGTCCCGAAGGTGAAGGCTGGACCATGTACTACGCGCCACTGGAGTCGGTGAAGCCGGGGGTGATCCAGTACGAGGGTGAGCGCTGGGTGGCTGCGGGAGAGGGCATCTTCGTCTCGAAGGACAGCGGGAGTCGGCTTGCGTTCGTCGAGGACGGCAAGGGGCGCACGCGATACCTGGTGCACGATGGCTATCGTCTGGTCCGGGAGAAACTGGACGAGACGCTCCTCGACGAGGTGTTCGGCCCGGGCTGGAGAAAGGGCGACGCCCCGCCCCTGGCAGCGCAGGTGTGGCGCGCCAACGGTGAATGGGAGAAGGCCGCCGATGCCTACCAGGCCATGGCCGGGAAGCAGACCGAGCCCGGCCGGGCTCTCTACCGTGCCGGGAGCTGCTGGCTGCGCGCCGCCAAGCCCGAGCGAGCCCGGTCCGCCCTCGAGCGGGCCTGGAAGGCGGGCCCCTGGAGTGCCCGATCGGCCTACGGCGTTGCCGTCGCCTGCACCATGCAGGAACAGGACGACCAGGCGTTCCGCTGGCTGGAGCGCGCCCTGGAGGCCGGCCTCTCCGAGCCCGAGATGCTCCGGGAGGACCCACGTCTCGAGCGACTCCGGGCCGACCCCCGCTTCGCGAAGCTCCTGGATGCAGCGGGCAGCGACTAACCCGACCTTCTACGGTGGCTCGGTCCCGGGACGGCTAATCCGGCAGGTTGCGCGGCAAGGTGCGCAGACGGTGCGCCAGTTCGGAGAGCATGGCCCGCGCCATGGCCGCTTCGTCCTGGGTGGGATCTTCCTCGAGGGCGCCGTAGACATGCTGGTAGGCGGCGGTGGGATTTTTCAACGCTCCCATGAGAACACGTGCGGCGCCCAGGTGAGCTCGAGCCCGGCCGGGTCCCATGGGGTGATCTGCCAGCGCGCGCTGGTACGCAGCGAGGGCGGCGCGCGGATGGCGCTCCAGCTCCAGCTTCTCCGCCAGGACGATCTTGTCCATGGCGCCGATGTCGCCTCGCGTCTGCGAGTGCGGAGAGCCGAAGAAGCATTCCGCCGCCTGCTCCCAGCGACCGGCGGCCATGGCGTCCCGGAACGCCTGCGCCACCCCGCCCGGCGGCGGCGCGGCCGCCCTGGGGCGCCCTCGCAGGTCCGGCTCCGGGCGGCCGTAGGCCAGCCGGTTCAGGCCAAGGGCAAGGACCCAGCCGGCGGCGAACCCGCCGATGTGCGCGCCGTGCGCCACGCCGCCGGAGCCCACCGTCAGCAGCAC
>JAPUJL010000524.1 GCA_027296185.1 SAR324 cluster bacterium
CACGCTCTCCTCCCGCGCGCTTTCCGATGGAGCCCGCAAGATCCTGCACCTCTATCAACACTATCTGCGCCACCTGCCTCCCCAATAACGGACGCCTCACCGCCGGCGCCACGGGAAAATTTGGGCCGCTTCCGCCCGCCGCCACGGGCGATTGCCGCTTTACGCCGATTCTCATCGGTGCTAAATGTTGGCGCGGTGCCGTCCGCTCCGATCGCCGGTGCGGCGGCAACCGGCGTCGGCGCTCCAGTCGAGCCGAAGACGCATTCCCTCGAGTCGAGACTTCGACCGATCCCCCGCTGGGGCAACGATGGGGCGGCTCGGCCGAACCTTCGGGCCACTCCCGGCCGCCTGCTCTCGCACGCTCCCATGAAGACGATAACCCGGACGTTCTTGCATTTACCCGCATGGATGGTCCCCGTCGTACTGGCGGCATCGCTGTCGACCGCCCGGCCGGCCCAGGCGATCTGGAATTATTTCACGCCGGCGGAGGTGCTCGAGGTGGCCTTCCCCAACGGCGAATCGATCCAGGAAATCTCCTGGAAGTTGATGCACCGGGCCAAGAAGAAGGAGATCGAGCTGGCCCTGGGGCGAACCCTGGCGTTCCGGCGCATGAAGTGCTTCCAGGGCTCGAGCGGCGGGGCCGTGGTGGGCTATGCCTGTATCGACAACGTCATCGGCCGGTCGCGCCCCATCACCTACATGATCAAGATCGACCACCCGGCTGGAGTGATCGTTCACTACGAGATCATGATCTACCGGGAGGCGATCGGAAAGGAGACCGGGTTCGGGCCGTTCCGCGACCAATTCCGCGGCAAGAAGGGCGGCGACCCCTTCGAGTACGGTGTCGATCTGCGCAACCTGGCAGGCGCGACCATGTCCGCGGTCGGCCTGCGTGACGGTTTCGTGAAAATCATGGCGGTCTACGAGCACTTCTTAAAGGATCTGCCGGTGCTCTCCGGCAAGAGCGGTTAGCCCGCCCGCTTCCCAGTGGCCGGAACTCGATCCACCCGCCGCACGGTTGGACCCGGGCGGAAGTCCGCGGCGCTGCTCCTCGCCGGCGCGCTCAGTTTGATCCTGGCCGATGCACTGGGGGCGCAGGGGTTCCGCACTCGAATGCGGTTCCAGATGGGCTCGCTCACCGAGATCACCGTACCGGACGGCCAGTACTCGGCCCAATCGGTGAGCCGGGCCTTCGACGTGGTGGACCGGCTCGACCGGCTGTTGAGCACCTACAAGGCGGACAGCGAGGTCTCCCGGCTGGCGGCGCTGGGCAAGCTGCGGGTCAGCCCCGAAACCATGGAGATCGCCGAGGCGTCGCTTCGCCTGGCGCGCATCACCGGTGGGGCGTTCAACCCCATGCTCGGTCCGGTGATCGCCCTGTGGCGGCAGGCCGAGGAGCTCGGCCGGTTACCCAGCCCCGAGGCCCTGGAGGCGGCCCGGACGCTGGCGGATTTCGAGCGCGTCGAGCTGGATCGGGCCGCGGGCACCATCGCGTTTCCCGTGCGCGGAATGGGCCTCAACTTCGGCGCCATCGGCAAGGGCTTCGCGGTGGACAAGGCAGCCGCCAGCCTCCAACGGGACGGTATCCGCATGGCGCTGGTCACGTCCGGCACCAGCAGCCACCGCCTGATCGGCCGTCCGCGGGGCGGAGCGTGCTGGGAATTGGGCATTCGCCACCCCGGAGACGCCGAACGGGCCGTCACGGTGCTCCGCCTGGGGCCCGGCGGGTTGGCCACGTCGGCACAATCCGGGCGGCCCCGGGAAATCGGCGGGCGGATTTACGGCCACATCGTCGACCCGCGCACCGGCCGGCCGGCCGAGCCCCGCTCCCCCGTGTGGAGCGCTTCGGTGCTGGCACCCACCGCGACCGATGCCGATGCGTTGGCCACCGCGTTGATCGTCATGGAAGCCGCGGACGGCATGGCGCTGGTGGAATCCCTGCCCCGGGTCGAGGCGCTGCTGGTGCGCAGAAACCCCGACGGATCGCCGCGCCTGGTTTGGTCCAGCGGCCTGACGCAGCGGGGCACGCTCGACGGATTGCCGTTGATCGTCCCCGTCACCGAAATCGGCTGTATGGACGGCGGCGCGTCATCCGGCCCGGCAGGTGCGGCCGGCGAACAGGCGCTCCGCGCGCAACCCAAAACCCAAACCGGACGGCCGCCGCCGCCCGCGCTCAATCGCTGGTAACGATCATGACCGCTCTCAGTACCCGGGACTCGAAAGGGGGCAAACCGCGGCGCCGGCTGATCAGCATCCGCCCCTGGCAACGCAAGTGGCTGTGGTGGATGGTCTATCTCTGCATCGGCAGCGGCGTGGGGATCTTCTACCTGAAGTACTTCGTGGAGAAGGACTTCTTCTCGATCTGGGTCCATCCGACCCACCCCTGGTTCATCGCGATCCATCTCATCACCTCGCCGATCCTGATCCTCGTCGTCGGCTCGCTGATGCTGTTCCACGTCATCCCCAACTTCCGGGAGCGGGACCATTTCTGGAGCGGTAACTTCGCCCTGGCCACCTTCCTGATCTACTCGATCACCGGGATGTTCCTGTTCTTCCTCTTTCCCGAGGAGGTGATCGTGTGGTTGAAATGGACCCACACCATCTCGGGCTTCGTCTTCTTCCCGATCCTCGCCTACCACTGGTGGACCCGCCACGAGCCGAAAAAAAGCGCCAAGCGCGCGTGAACCCCGGCCCGCCCCCCTCTCGGCGCACCCGCTCATCCACGGGCGGGGATCTTCCCCAACTCCTTTGTCATCCGGCGCTGGGCATGCCACAGGTCGTGGGCCTGTTGCATCCTGAGCCAGATCTCCGGGCCGTTTCCGCAGAACTTCCCCAGCCGCAAGGCCATCTCGGTCGTAACGGGGTGGGTGCCGGCCATGATCCGGTGCAGGGTCTGGCGGGACACGCCCAGTTCCCGCGCCGCGCGGCTCACCGTGAGCCCGAGCGCGGGAAGCACGTCCAGCCGCAGGATTGCACCGGGGTGCGCCGGAACCCGTTGGGGTTCTCCGGTCACTAAATATTCTTGGGGCATGGTTTGCTCCTAGTGATATTGCTCAAGATCGACCCGCCAAGCATCGCCCTCGTCCCATTCGAATGTGATTCGCCAGGGTCCGTTCACGCGCACGGCGTAGCGGGTCGGGCTCCCTTGCAACCGATGTAGTGCGAATCCGACGACATCGATCTCCTCAAGCCGGATGGCTCGATGAATCACATCCAAACGGTTAAGCGACCGTTGCCGTAAATCCGGACGAATCTTGGCTCCGCGTCCGGTGGAAAACAACTCATGAAGCCCCTTGTGACGGAAGCTCCTAAATATGGACGAGTGTAACACACTTTGCGACAATGTAAAGCGTTGTGTTACATCGCCGTTCGCCATGAGGGGCGGCCCAATCGATGCCATCGAAATCGACGTCAAGCTTTCCATCCAGCCGGAAACAACGGGGCAGCGGAGACGGTGACGCTCCGGGCAGAAATCCGAAGCGAGGGGTATTGAACTGGGCGGGCAGCTCCGGTTCAGCCTGCCTTGGCGCGGCGCAGCTGAATGCGGGCGAGGGTCTTGAAGCGCCGGTTCTGCTCGTGCATGACGACCTCGTGCAGATAGTGGCGCTGCTGGCGCGTGAGACCGCGCAGGACCGCGTGCGCCATCCACCGGTCCGGGCCCACCGAGCGGCAGGCCGTGACGCGGCCCATGAGCACCAGTTGCCGTCCCCGCCGCTTCATCGGCACGGTGAGGTGGAGGTAGCGCCCCACTTCCAGCTCCCGCCGGGTCACGAGGGCGAAGCCCCCGTCGCTGAGGTCGAAGAGTACCCCATCCTCCGCATCGGAAGGGGCCAGGTCCGGATCGAGTGCATCCGCCGCGTGGGCATGGGCCGACCGCACCTGATAGCGCGCCTCGACGAGCAGCGGCAACCGGATTTGGCGGGGGCGCTCATCCAATACGGTGAGGGTATGGCGCACCTCGATGCGGTGCGGGTCCTGGATCGAGCCCGCCAGGCGCAGGGGGAATCGGTACTCCAGATCCCGCCCCCGGGCAAAGAAAAGCTCCAGATCCGGAGCGGCCAGCTCCGCCGGAGAGAGCCCTTCCGCGCCCAGCCGGATGGTGAAGCTCTCGTGGCCCACCTGCTCCACGGTGCCGTAGTGGTGGCGGGGCAGGTTCCGGCCCATCGCCGCGATGCGAAGGCCGTTGCCCGTCCTCAACTGACGAGTGGAAACCAGCGGCGCCAGGAAATTGTTGGAGCCGTAACCCAAATGCTCGCGGAGTTCCTGGACGAATCCCAGATCGCGCCCTTCGCCGTTCTCGATCGCCTCGTGCAGGCGCGACTCGAACGCGATGGGATCGGAGAGGAACCGATACAAGCGGGTCTGGGAGCGGGTTCCCGCCAGCCGGTGCAGCGCAGCCATCTGTGCGCCGTCGAGCTGGGCCGGCTCGAGGCGCCGCAGCAGATCGGCCACCTTCCGGTTCCACTTGGCGTTCCGGTCGAAGCGGCGCTCCAGGTACCGCACCGAGGCCAGGTAGGCCGTAAAGAATGCGATCGCGCCCAGCAGCAGCAGCACTTCGAACCAGCCGAACTGGGGCAGCTCGATCTGATCGAAGATGGTGCGGTCGAAGATCCAAACGATCCGGTCGTCATTCATGGGGAACACCCCATTGGCAGGGAGGCGAGCCCGCCGCGGGCCGAGGAGCGGACCCACGCAAAGCCGGAAATTCGGAGCCGGTGCGGCCGGCGGTCAGTTCGCGCCGGCTGCGGGCGAGTCGATGGAGAAGGCGATGCAAGAATCGTTCTCGCGGGGTTCCACCGTATTCGCCCCCCGCCCGGGTGCTATTCGGGAATGGCGGCCTTGGCTTCCGCCCACAGGGCCTCCCACCGCTCCGGGATGGTTTCCCGCCCCTCGTCGCGCAAGCGCTCCTCCATCCATTGAAAGCGGGCGGTGAATTTTGCGGTCGCCTTGCGGAGGGCCGACTCGGGATCGATCCGCTGCCAGCGGGCCACCTGCACCAAGGCGAACAGCAGGTCGCCCAACTCGCCTTCCGCCCGCTCCGCCGCCTGGGTGCCACCCTCCGGCGTGGATTCCCGCTCCTGAACCGCCTGGGCGAATTCGTCCAGCTCCTCGCGGGTCTTGTCGAGGATTTCGCCCATCCGCCGCCACTCGAATCCGGCTTGGGCCGCGGCACGGCTCACCTTGGCCGCCCGCTGAAGGGCGGGCAGCGCCCGGGGTACGCCATCGACCGCCGAGCGGCGGTGCTTCATCTTGCGATCATGCCACATGCGGCGGAGCTCGTGGGGCGAGTCCACCCTCAGTCCGGCGAACACATGAGGATGGCGGTCGACGAGCTTGGTGGCCAAGGCCTCGGCGACGTCGTGAAAATCGAAGCGCCCTTCCTCGGTGGCGATCTGGGCGTGGAACACCACCTGCAGCAACAGATCGCCCAACTCCTCCCGGAGCGCCCCGTCCCCTCCCCTCTCGATGGCGTCCACCACCTCGTAGGCCTCCTCGATCAGATAGGGTGCCAGAGAGCCGTGGGTCTGCCGCCGGTCCCAGGGGCAGCCCTCCTCGCCGCGCAACGCGGCCATGACCTCGAGGAGCCGCGCGAGGGGTTCGGTACGGTCGGGGGACTCGGCCATGGGCAAATGGCGGGGGATGGGATGGCGGGGTAAACGAACCGCTCGGGCGGCGCTCCGTGCGCGACAACCGGGCTTGCCGGCGGGGCTACTTCTCCGCGCCGCCGGATTCCTCCGGCCGGGTTACTTTTCCGCGCCGTCGGATTCCTCCGGCGCAGGCGGCGGATCGTTGCGGGCGGCAACGATGGTCTTGAGTGCCTCTTCCACTTTTTCCTGGATGCGCGTGGCGAGGTTGTCCAATTCCCCGCTACGCGCGTCGAACGCCTGTGCCTTGAGCCGGTCGATCTCCCGGCCGAGGCGCTTGGCCGCGGCACGTGCCTCGCTCCAGGACATGGCCCGCAGCGCCGCGGCCACACCCACACCGAGCAGGGCGAACCAGAGAAACAGGGACGGCTCGAACTCGACGAACAGGAACTCGACCGGCTCCACCCGCCACAGCAGCGACCAGTTGAAGAGGGCCAGCAGCAGGACGAAAACCACCCAAACGACGAGCACGATGGTTTGCAGACGGTGCATAGAGGCTATTTCCCGTTGGAGCGAGGGAATCCGCCGGGGGTAGCGGGGCGCCGAAACCCAACCTGCCTGAGGGGTCCGCCGGTGCCGGTCAGCCTAACACAGCCTTCCGGCGGAAAAACAGCGCGGCCCCATCGCAGGCAGCAGCCGCTAGCCGATCCATCCGGTCAGCCCCGCCGCCGCCAGGACGATCAGCGCCAGCAATGCCGCCGCGGCGATCAGGATGCGGGGCCGGGAGCGCCGCCCCGAGAGCAGCATCCGCCGCAGCACGCGCAACCCGTCGGGGATGGTGCGCAACTTGGATTCCGACCCCTCCGGCCGCACCCCATAGGGCAGGGGCACTTCGGCCACGGTAATGCCACCGTCGATGGCGCGGATGGTGAGCTCCGTTTCCACGTCGAAGCCCCCCGAGAGAATGGTGATCGACCTCACGGTCTCGCGGGAAAGCGCCCGGTAGCCGGAGAGCATGTCGGAGAGGCGAGCCCCGAACAGCAGATTGAACAGGGTGGTGAACATCCAATTGCCCAACGCATGAAAAGCACGGAACGATTCGCTGCTGTGAGTTTTCAGGCGGCTGGCCACCACCATCCCGGCGCGGCCTTCGCGGATGGGGCGGAGCAACTTCCCGACGTCCGGCGCGGAATAGGTATCGTCGCCGTCCACGAGCACGTACACGTCTGCCTCGATCTGGGCGAACATCGTCTGGATCACGTAGCCCTTCCCCTGGCGCCCTTCCTCGCCCACGATGGCCCCGGCCTCCCGGGCGAGTGCCACGGAATTGTCGGTGGAATTGTTGTCGTAGACGTAAACCTTTGCCTCGGGCGCCGCGGCGCGGAAGTCCCGCACCACCTTCCCAATCGTGGCTTCCTCGTTGAAGCAGGGAATGAGGATCGCGACGCCCGCCCCGGCGTCAGGAGAGGCGGGTGGTGCTTCGGATCGCGGAGGGTCGGAATTCACGGTGCACTTTCGCTGTCGGCCGTACCCCCCGGCGCCGCTCGCGAACCCGGCCCGAGCGCCATGGATTCGCGGCGATTCCGGGCCTGAGGCGGCCGGCACCCCACTTGTGCCGGAGGAGACTCTCCGCTACAATTTTCGGGTGAGGGGCGGCGGCGTAGGATTTTCCGGGCGATCTGGGTTTGCGTCCCGATGCCGCTTCCTGTTATCGGCTTTCATCGTTTTCGTTGCGTTCGATCGGCGCTTCCCCACCCGGAAGGCTCATGCGGATATCTTCGGTACGCGAGTTCATCAGATCGCCCTCGGCCCTGCGGCGGCTGTTGGCGACGTTTCATTCCTTCTGGGGTCCGCAACTCACCCGCGAGGAGCCGCAGCAGCGGGCCATGGGGCGGGGGGAAAGCCTGATGCAGTTGCACGAAACCCAGAACCGCGTGATCACCAGTATTTACAAGATCAGCATTTCGGGGTTCGTCGCGATCTTCATGATCCTGCTGAGCTTTACGCTCTTCCTGCTGACTGACCCGGCCAGCCCGGTCTGGCTGACCTGGCTGCTGGCCGCGGTCGAGCTTTTGCTCATTGTGGGATTCGCCCGCACCTTACACGATTATCGTCAATATCAGAAGCACTACCAGGAGGTTTCCACCCGCATGCGGGACCTGCTTCATCAGCAATTCGCCCATGCGGGCGGCTCCGCGAAGCAGAGGGGCGGGGAACACCGGCTGATCGCGGCGTTGAAGCCCAAAGAGCACAAGGGTTGGGATGCCAAGCATTGCACCCAGTGCGAAAAGGCGATCGAGCTGACCGCTTCCGTTTGCCAGCATTGCGGTCAGGAGCAGCAGCAGGTCTACATTAGTTAACCGGGCAAGATTCGACCGATGGACCACCGTGAGAGCCTGTTCGATTTCCGAGTCCCGTCATCCCTGATCGCCCAACGTCCCCTGCCCCGGCGGGATCGGGCGGCGCTGATGCGACTGTCCCGTAACCGCGAGGGGATTTCCCATTCCCGCTTCGATCGGCTGCCCGAGCTGCTCGCCCCAGGCACCCTGCTCGTCCTCAACGACACCCGCGTGGTGCCCGCCCGGCTGGAAGGGCACCTGCCCGGCGGACGCCCGCTGGAGGCGCTGCTGACGGACGATGTGGGCGCGGGGCAGTGGCGGACGCTCATCAAGGGCGCGCGGCGCGTCAAGCCGGGCGACCGAATTCGCTTCGCGGACGGAGCGATCGTGGCGGAGGCGCTCCGCCGCGACGAGGAGGGCGCCTGGATCGTCCGCTTCGACGATCCGAAGAAGCTCCACGAGCGGCTCGAGGCGCACGGGTTGGCGCCCCTGCCCCCCTATATCCGGCGGGATAACGGCCAGAGCGCCCTGGAGCACCGCCGGCTGTACCAGACCTGTTACGCGCGCCGGGAGGGCTCGATCGCCGCGCCGACGGCGGG
>JAPUJL010000525.1 GCA_027296185.1 SAR324 cluster bacterium
GCGCAACGCCAAGGCCCTCGCGGAAGGGCTACTGAACCATGGCTGCCGCCTGGTCACCAATGGCACCGACAACCACCTGATGGTGCTCGACGCCGTGGCCAGCTTCGGCAAGAACGGGCAGGAGCTTCAGGAACAGCTCGAGGCGGTGGGGATCACCCTGAACAAGAACGCCATTCCCGACGATCCGCTGCCTCCGTTCCGCCCCTCCGGAGTGCGGCTGGGCACCCCCGCCGCCACCTCGCGGGGGCTGGTGGAGGCGGACATGCACCGCATCGCCGACTGGATCGCCGCCGTGGGACATGGCACGGCCGATCCCGCCGCCCTGCGGGAGGAAGTGCGCACCCTCTGCCGCGCCCACCCCATCCCCAGCGGCAAGGTCGAGCGGGTTGCGTAAGCCGGAGGGAGAGGCAGCGCGGAAGGCGGCGGCTGGCCGGGCCGCAGCAGGATAAGGCGGGAGGTGCCCGCGGTAAGCCCGCCACGCGTTATGAAGTCAGCCCCTGGCGGCCAGGACCTTCATGCCCGGCCAGGCCTGGGCGCTGGGGCGGGTGTTTATCTGGCCGTACCAGCGCTGCACGCTGGGGCAATCGGCCGGGATATCCAGACCAGCGAATTCCGCCCAGTCCACGGCGCACATCGCCGTGATGTCCGCGTTCGTGAACCGGTCTGTGGCGAGGTAATCACGGTCCGCGAGCCTGCGCTCCATATGCCGGAAGAAGATCAGCGTTCGCTGCCGCCCCCGCTCAATCAGCGCTGGAATCTGTTCGGTCCCCCGCACACCCGGAACGACGCGCCCGGCGAGCGGTTCTATGGCGTTTCGGAAAAATTCCGCGACCGCCAAGATGCCATCGAAGTCCGATCGCCGGTCGTACATGTCGACGAAGGCTTGCTCCAAGGCGGTGGTCCCCATCAACGGCGGGTTCGGATGCAGCGCCTCGATGTAGCGGCAGATGGCCACGCTCTCACAAATTCGAGTGCCATCATCTAGCTCCAGAACGGGCAGTAAACCGTATGGATTGATGGATAAGAACTCCTGCTCCAGGTTCTCGCCTTGCAGAATTCCCACCTTCGAACCCGATACGTCTATCCCCTTTTCAGCCATAAAAATACGCACCCGGCGGCAGCTCGGTGCGAGGTCATCCTCGTAAATCTTCATCGGCTTGTTCTCCCTTTCGCCCCGTTTACTTGCTTGAACCGACGTTTCCCAGTTGGCGCCGCCCACACCTCATGGACGACCCCTCGAACTTTCGATACCACGAATTTGGAGGTGGAATCCACATCATGCCGTGAACCAAGCCACTGGCTGGGACAAAGCCTCACCCCCGAAGCAGCCTTCACACCGATGCCAGCGCCCGATCGAGCGCGGGAATGGCGAGTCGCAGCTTCACCTTTTCCGCTTTGTCACGCAAATGCCGCAATTCCCCACAAATCCCATCGCTCCGGTCGCCTCGCCCGAACGCGGCCAGGGCCCTCCCACGGGCAATGAAGAAGTCCGACCACGGCAAGGGTTCGGGCCGTGTAAATTCCTCGAGAGCCGCGGCGTAGCGCTCGGCGTCTGCCCAATTGCCGTTATCCAGGCTCGTCTGCATGGCGTGCACGTAGAATTCTAAATGGTTATGGGCGATGGAATCGGCATCGAGCAGCCGCTCCCCTTCCTCCAAGGCGCGCAGACGGGTCTCCGGATCGTCCGTGGCCAGCGCCAGGATGCCCAGAGACCATGGGCCGGTGAAACGCATCCCCACCTCGCGATTGATCGCCAATCCTCGTTGCACGAGTTCCAGCGCCTTCCCGCGATCGCCGGTCGCCAGAGCATGATTGCTAAGCCAAATCAGCCCGAACGCGTTCTGGCGTTTGGCATTCAGTTCGGCCGACAGACGCACGTAATCCTCAAGAAATTTCCGGGCGGGTTCAAAATCGCCCATTTGCAATAATATGTAACCCGACACTCCCCGTCCAATGAGATCGGCACGCAGGTGACCGATTTTGCCACCGAGCTCAAAGGCCGCACGGCTGTCGTTTAGTCCTCCCTCAAGGTCCGTCAAATACACGCGCAGGAGCGATGACATTCCCAGATTGGCCGCTTCAATGCGGCGAAACGCATGGCGGCGGCACAACTCGAAGCAATTTTTCAGATACTCGTGTGCGGTGCTTATCCTTCCTTGGAGATAATAGGCATCCCCAAGTCCGCCCAGAGCTAACGCTTCAGTCTCGGGGGAGTCGGCCTCGTGCGAGAACCGAAGAGCCGACTCCTGCTCGCGGAGAGAACCCACAATATTGCCCAGCGGCCAGTAGATACTGCCGCGAATGTAATGCAATTGGGCCTTCTCCAGCGTCATACCTCCCGCCTTCTCTGCTTCAGCCTCGGCCTGATCCAGGGCCTTCAGCGCTTCCTCGGACTGATCGATGATCCGCATGCCCGCCGCCATGCCGATCCAGGCGCGGCACCGCCCGGCTTCGTCGATGGCGGAGGGCAAAGCATCTCGGTAGGCCTCGATTGACTCGGCGACCGAACCGAGCTCGCGCAACATTTGACCCCGAAAGCACGTCAACGAAAATCGCTCCCCTTCCTCCCGGGCCAGCAGTAGACCTCTTTCCGCGAGACTCAGGGCCGGCTCGAAGTGAAACTTGGTGGTCTGGGCTTGCGCGGCCGCTAAGTACGCCTGCACCGCATCGGGGTGCCCGGCGGCGTCGAGGTGTGCGGCGCGCAGTTCGACGTCTCGCTCGGCGAACCATTCCGCGGCGGTTTCATGGAGCGCCTTGCGGCGGGTGAGGAGCAGTGAGTCGTAGACTCCTTCGCGCACCAGGGCATGGGCGAACAGGATATCCGGACCCTGAGGCCGGATCAGACCGTTGGCGAGCAAGGGCGCACAGTCATAATCAGGCTGGCCGATCAGCTGTTGGAGCGCGTCCAGACTGAAGCGCTGGCCCAGTACCGACGCGGCTTGTAGGGCCTCTTTGTCCATCT
>JAPUJL010000526.1 GCA_027296185.1 SAR324 cluster bacterium
GCCCGCCCGGCGCAAACCAAGCATCCCACCCCGTCCCCAGGTGACGCGAAATCGACTGGCCCGGGCAAGGCTCGCCCCCACGGCGCGATGCCCTCGCGAGTAGCCGGGACCAGACCTGGATTAACCCGCGCCAAAACGAAAAAAAGGGAATCGGCCGAAACCGATTCCCTAATCGTTACAGCGGGGTCGACGGGACTCGAACCCGCGGCCTCCGGCGTGACAGGCCGGCGTTATAACCAGCTTAACTACGACCCCGTTCGTCTGCCGCGTCCGCCGGAGCCTGGGCTCCGGGCGGGCGGGAAGTACGCGCTATTGCTGCCGATAAGGTAAATCGCGGGGGAACGGCTGTCAATGCGATTCGATGGTCACGGTGCCCCAATCCGCCACCATCCGATTCAGCCGGAAAAAGAGAAATCCCTCCCGCGCCTCTCCCGGTTGCAGAATTCCGCCCCGCAGCAACCCCGCGGTGGAACGCCCCCCCGCCCCCGCGGTGGCAGGTCCTTCCGCTCCGCGCGACAGAGCGGATTCCCTCGACAAGTCGAACCGGATGGTGTTCGTGACCGCTGCGGGGAAGTTGCCGCCTTTCCTGCTCCCCAGCACCACCAGCACCACCACCAAGGCCACCAACACCAACGTGAGGCCGGTGCGGGCCCAGTCCATTTCCCTGAACCGCGCGGGTAATTCCCCCGGCGGCACGGGATAAAACAGCGTCTCCCCGTCGGCCCGGGCCACCAACCGTTCGGGCAGGAAACCCCTTGGTTGGGCACCGCCGTTTTTCACCCGCAGGTAGGCCGGCAGGTAACCTTCATCGAAAAGCTTCTCCAGCACGTCCTCGCGCAATGAGGAGGAATGATACCGGAGGTCGAAGGCATCGATGACGCCGATAAAATCCAGCCGCAGCAGGTTCTTCAAACTCCCCTCCAGGGGCCAACGGGCCGGAGTGAGCACCACCCCTTCCACCTCCAGGCCATCCCACGAGATTCGACTGGGGTCCAGTGCCCCCCAATCCACGGCTAACACCTCCGGCACGGGCGGGCGCACCACCTGTCTGGTGCAGGCCACCAGGAAAGCGAACAGCACCAGCAGCGTTAAATAGCGCATGGAACATCACGGGAAAAGGGCCAAGCGAGCGGGTGGCCCCGGCTTCGGCGGATCGCCCCAACGGTGAACCCGGCGATAAAAACGGCGAGATAGGAATTATACCGAATAGCTATAGGAAGGCTAAAAATAAAACGTGGCAGAACTGCATGAAGGAGAAACCAGGAACAGAGATTGGAGGCTCATTCGTTCGTGGTGATGACGAGGAGGCCCGCGGCGACAGTGGCCAGTCCCGCGAGAAGCCACAGGGAGATCGGCTCCCCGAGCAGCAAGGCGCTCATCCACACGCCGAAGACCGGGGCGGCGAAGTTGAAGCTCGTTAGCACGCTGGGGCGGTAGCGGCGGAGCAGGGTGGCGGAGATCATGAACCCCAGCCCGGCGATGACGATGCCCTGGTAGGCGATTGCGCCGACGGCGGGCCAGGTGAGGCGCGAGAGGTCGAGGGTTTCCCAGAACCCGCCCGCCAGAGCGAACAGGGGCAGGGCGAAGATCATCTGCCAGAAGACGACCTTGGTGGTCTCGATCCGCTGGAGCAGCCGCTTGGAGAACACGATCCGCCCGCCCAGCATGGACCCGCTGAGCAGCACCAGCAGGTTCCCGCCGAGGGTGCTGCCCGCCAGCCCCTCCGGGTCGCCCTGAAACAGGATCAGCACCACGCCGGCGAAGGCGATCAGTTGGCCCAGGCTGCGCCGGGGGGTCAGGGGATCGCCCGCGATGAAGAAGTGGGCGAACAGCGCGGCGAACAGGGGGTTGGTCGATTGCAGAATCGTCGCGGTGGAGGCGGCGGTGAGATTGGTCCCGAGGTTCATCACCGAAATCTGCACCGTGAGGATCAGCCCCAGCACCGCCAGGCCGCGCCACTCACCGGGGCGTGGGCGCAGGGGAATGCCCCGCAGACCGGCCCAGGCCAACAGGCTGAGCGCCCCCAGGGCGAAGCGGCCGAAGGCGCTCCAGAGCGGCGGCACGGCGGTAAGGCCCAGCTTGACGGCGGTGAGGTTGCCGCCCCAGAACAGGTTCAGGGTCAGCGCCAGGACGATGACCGGCCAGGGGGTGCGGTTCATGATGAGACGTGGCGGCGAGGAAGCGGGGCCGGCGGCTGGGGCGTCTGGGTCGCCCGGAGCGCCCGGCTACCGCTCCCCGAGGAAGAGGTGGACATCCATCACGTTGTTGCGGGTGGGCGGCACCTTGATCAGGTTTCGGGAGCGCTCCAGCAGCCGGTAGGAGTCGTGATCCGCCAGCAACGCTGCGTAGGGAATGTCCTCGGCTTGCACCCGCAGCCAGCTTTCGCGGTCCACCACGCCCCCGGCGGCATCCGTGGGGCCGTCGTTGCCGTCGGAGCCGGCGGCGAGAAAGACGCTCCGCTCGTCCAGGTGGGGCATCACGAGCGCGGCCAACTCCTGGCAGCGGCCCCCCAGGCCCTGCCCGGTCACTTCCACCAGGGTCTCGCCGCCCGAGACGAGGCACAGGGGCCGGTCTCCCGGGGGGGCATCGTGGCGGTAGGCCTCCCAGCGTTCCAGCAAGCGCGGCAGGGCCTCGGCGTTGAGGCCGGTCGTGGGCGCCTCCTCGACCCGGACGGCGTAGCCCGCCTGCTCGGCGGCGGCCCGGATGGCGTGGAGCAGGTGGCGGTTGGTGCCGATCAGCCCATTCACCGGAGGCGTGGTCAGGCCCGAGAAGTCCTTCGCGGCGGCGCCCGATTCCAGCGCCCGGCGCAGGGGCTCGGGCGCGTCTTCCCAGATGCCCTTGCGGCGCAGCAACTCGATCACGGCGGGGGCATCCACCGGATCGGGCACGGTGGGTCCGGAACCGATGCTCGCCAACTCGTCACCGGGGACATCCGAGAGGTACAACCCCAGCACCCGCGCGGGCGCGGCGAGGACGGCCAGCCCGCCGCCCTTGATACGCGAAATGGCCTTGCGCACCCGGTTGATCTCGTGGATGTCCATCTCCGTGCGGAGCATCGCCTCGACGATCCGTTGCTTATCCGCCAGGCCGATGCCGGCGATGGGAGCCGGG
>JAPUJL010000527.1 GCA_027296185.1 SAR324 cluster bacterium
GGCGGCGCTGGCGCCGCCATGGCGGATGGCGATTTCGCGGTCGAATCGGTGGCTGGACCCTAGTGCCGGTCCTGCTCCCGAAAGCGGCGGGATCCCCATCCTTTCATTTTGGCGCCTGCCTATGCGGCTGCGGCACCCCCTCTGAGTCACTCTCCCCCATGACCGAACGAACTTCCGGGCACGGGAACCGGGACTCGATAAAAGGGCTACAGACCGCCGTTCGCTGAACCGAATGCGCATACCGCCCATCCCCCAATCCCTCCCGTCGACTCTAAGAGTCGCTCGGCGAACGGCGCCCGTTACGGCCAGGTTTTGTAATCTGGCCTACATTGGGGAGGGCTGGTTCTGGCTATATAGAAAGATTTGCCGGAAAGCAAGTTTTTTTGTAGTCCCCATTACATTCGGCGCGGACGCGCGTCAGGGGGCCGTCCGTGGGTCGAGTCGGCTTGCCGCGGGTGCGGAATAATGGGCAGCCTTCGGGCGGTGGGAGCGCGCCAAGGATGGGAGCCGGGAATTGCGCCGGGGCGGTTCGTATGGTCAATATTCGGGCGGTGGAATGCCAGTGGCGCGAATCGATGCGTGGAATATTTTACCCGCGATGCCGCTGGGAACCGGATCGTGCAGGTGCGGCAGCACGTAGGAATTCCATCGGGTAATGTCAGAATTCGTGGCCCGGCAACCGAAACGTTTCGGCAAAAGTCGCCTCGAACGCAGCCGAATGGTGTGGCGATTTTTCCAGGCGAATACCGAAGCCTGTGTCTCCCCCCGAATCGATATTTGTGCCGCGGGTTCCCCTCGTTCTTTGCGGTGGATGTAACCGGGATGTATGCCGGGCACTCAATAATAGGGACACCCGTCTCGAAATGCCGGGCCAGCGAGGGCTATAGATATTGGGCGGCGGGAGACTTCGGAATCCGGCCAGCGATTGATCCCGGCCTGGCCGGCGGCAGCGGGGCGGCAAGCGGGCACCGGCCGCACGGGGCCGGATTCACGCGGCCGGATTAATCCGGCGATCGCGATCCGCGCCGAGGAATCGCCGGAGGCGGTCAGCCACCGATGGAAGCCCAGACCCTGGCGCGCGTGAATGAAAAGTGTCGAAAGGAGTAACACGCGAACGCCATCCCGATCAGCATCGGGATGGGCCGACGGTCAGACCTCAGCGCAAACCTACCGGATCGGGAACGCTGCCAACGCGAACGGCGCGGTGCATCTGCCGGAGCCCAGCGAATCCGGGCTCAGCGGCCTCGAGAACCTTGGCCGTCCGGAGCGCGCAGGCGCACCCGCCGCTTGACGCCGTCCGCCCGAACGATTGAGATCGTCGCGATATCGGATGGGGCGATCGGGTCCGAGGGTTTGCGATAGCGGCGGGTGGTGCCGGAATCGGGATCGCCCTCGCCGGGTTCGTTCTGGCTGGCACCCTGGTACCACCCATCGCCGATCTCCTCGTTCGCCTCGGTGCCCGATTCCATGAAGACGACCGAGCGCCGCACCAACTCCGCGATTTCCGCATCGGACTTTCCGTAGATTTCCAGCCCGCACTCTCCGTAGCGGTTGAGGAACGTGACGAATACGTCGTTGGACTCCAGGTACATGGTCATCATGCTCAGCAGGGGATGATCCCGGTCCACGACGATTTCGAACGTGTGAGACGCCCCCGGAAGAACGGCCCCTGCCGATCCGTTGATTCCGCCGGGTCCGGTCACGAGGTGATTGTAGTAGTCAGGATGCTGCTGGACGTTGCCCACCAGACGGGTCGGATCGCCGTCCTCGGCGAGTTGCTCCAAGCCCATCCCCCGGTCCGGTTGGCCCTGTTCGAACGCCGAGAGGCCGGGGCCGTGAGACACGGCGAGAATGGGCGACAGGGCGCTGGGCACCAAGCCCGGCCGGTCGGTGCGATTGGCGACCGTGATCTGGAAGGTTCCATCCGGGGCGTTCGGTTTGTTCACGACCTTCACTTCGATCGCCTCGTGTACATCGTCGATCGGATGGCGCACATCCTCATACAGTTGCACCAATCCCGTGTCCGGCGGTCCGACGTCGATTCCCGTTGGTGCATCGGGCTGATGGGGACCCACGCGGATGGGCTCGTTGATCTCCGTGCCGGCATCCCACACGTCCCAATGATTCATGATGTCCTTCAGTTCCGCATCGCTCTTGGGGGTACCGTCCGGGCGATAGAGGGAGTACCCGGAGAGGCCGTCGGTATCGAGCATGAGGTTGAGGTCGTTGGTGAAACCGACCATGGTCGCCAAACTCAAGTAGGGATACCTGGGCGAGGCGGCGATGAAAAACTCGTAGCGTTTACCGCCGGGGATGTTCGCGGGCCGATCGAATCCCGCGGGCGTATCGAAGATGACCTGATCGAATACCTCGCGCCTCCGCTTAAGGTAGGCGTTGAGGGGCCACTTGTGTCCGTCTTCCGCAATGCCTTCCAGGCCCATCTCCTTGTCCGGGAGACCCGCCTCGAAGAGGCGCAAATTGGCGTTGTGGGTGATGGCCACCCCCGTGGAGATCACCGTGTCCTCGCCGCTCAAATCGGAGACGTTGGCGATGGTGACCTTGAACGTGGTGGGCGGCGCCGACTGGAGCGAGCAGGCGCCCAACAGCC
>JAPUJL010000528.1 GCA_027296185.1 SAR324 cluster bacterium
CTGCAGAGGGCGGTGGCAGATGGCGACTTGGGAGGTTGTTGGGCTTTCCGCATAGTGGGGGCGGCGGTTAAAACGGGTGGCGGAAAATCGAAAAAAATGAACCCACTTCAGCGCCCCGAGGGCGACCGGAGGCGTACGTCAGTACGTCGTAGGAAGCCTGAGGTAGCGCAACGCCGCAGACGCTGCCTTATCGCTCCGGCCCCTCCCAAGGCCTTATCGCTCCGGCCACCTCCCCAGAATTCCGTTGAGGGTCGCACTTGGCCGCATCGCCGCGCCGGCCCGATCCAGATCGGGCTTGTAGTAGCCCCCCAGGTCTTGCGGCGGACCCTGGGCGTCGAGAAGCTCGGCAAGGATCAGCGCCTCGTTGTCCACGAGGGCTGCCGCCAGCGGGCGGAAGCGGTCCGCCAAAGCCGGGTCGGAGGACTGCTCAGCCAGCGCCTCGGCCCAGTAGCGCGTCAGGTAGAAGGTGCTGCCGCGGTTGTCCAGCTCGTGTACCTGGCGCGACGGAGAGCGGGCGTTTTCCAGGTAGGTAGCGGTGGCTGCTTCCAGGGTCTCGGCCAGCACCACTGCCCCCGGGTTGTCAAAGTGCTCGCCCAGGTGCTGGAGCGAGGCCGCCAGCGCCATGTACTCGCCCAGGGAGTCCCAACGGAGGTGGCCCTCCTTCTGGAACTGCTGAACGTGCTTGGGCGCCGACCCCCCGGCGCCGGTCTCGAACAGGCCTCCACCGTTGAGCAGCGGCACGATGGAAAGCATGCGGGCACTGGTGCCGATTTCCAGGATGGGGAACAGGTCGGTGAGATAGTCCCGTAGCACGTTGCCGGTAACCGAGATGGTGTCTTCGCCCCGGCGGATCCGTTGCAGGGAAAAGTCCATCGCCTGCACCGGCGACAGGATCTCGATCTGCAGGCCGTCGAGGTCGTGCTCCTGCAGGTAGACCTCTACCTTGGCGATCAACTCACGATCGTGGGCGCGGTCGCGGTCGAGCCAGAAGACCGCCGGGGCACCGCTAGCCCGGGCGCGGCTCACCGCCAGCTTCACCCAGTCGCGCACCGGGATGTCCTTGGTCTGGCAGGCCCTCCAGATGTCGCCCGCTTCCACCGTATGCTCCAGGAGGGTACGGCCCTCACTGTCGAGGACCCGTACGATTCCATCTTCCGCGATCTCGAACGTCTTGTCGTGCGAACCGTATTCCTCGGCCTTCTGAGCCATGAGTCCAACGTTGGGCACCGAGCCCATGGTGGACGGATCGTACTGGCCGTGGGCCTGGCAGTCACGCACCATGGCGTCGTAAATGCCGGCGTAGCTGGAGTCGGGGATCACGGCCTTGCAGTCCTGCAGCTCGCCCGCGGCGTTCCACATGCGCCCCGAGTCCCTGATCATGGGTGGCATGGAAGCGTCGACGATGATGTCGCTCGGCACGTGCAGGTTGGTGATGCCCCGATCGGAGTCCACCATGGCAATGGCGGGGCCGTCGTCGAGGGCCGCCTGGATGTCGGCCTCGATGGCGACCCGCTGCTCCTGGGGCAATCGGGCGATCTTGGCCACCACGTCACCGAATCCATTGTTGACATCGACGCCGAGCTCTTCGAGCACGGCCGCGTGCCGGGCGAAGACCTCTTGGAAATAGACGCGCACGCAATGGCCGAAGATGATGGGGTCCGAGACCTTCATCATGGTGGCCTTCAGGTGGAGGGAGAACAGCACCCCCAGCTCCTTGGCCTCGCGGATCTGCTCCCCGAGAAAGGCCGTCAAGGCCGCACGGCTCATGAAGGTAGCATCCAGCACTTCGCCCGCCAGCAGCGGTAGAGATTCCTTCAGCACCGTTACGGTGCCGTCCGGAGCCAGGTGCTCGATCCGCGCCGTGGTGTCCGCAGCCAGGGTGATGGAGACCTCGTTGCCACAGAAGTCGCCCGACTCCATGGTCGCCACGTGGGTGCCCGAGTCCTCGGGCCAGGCCAGCATGCGCGGCGGGTTCGCCCGCGCGAAGTTCTTCACCGACAAGGGTGCCCGCCGGTCGGAGTTCCCCTGGCGCAGCACCGGATTCACCGCGCTTCCCTTCGCCGAGTCGTAACGCGCCTCGATGGCTCGCTGCTCGTCGGTCGACGGCTCCTGCGGATAGTCCGGGAGCGCATAGCCTGCGGCCTGAAGCTCGGCGATACAGTCTTTCAGCTGGGGAATGGAGGCACTGATGTTGGGCAGCTTGATGATGTTGCCCTCGGGCGCCTCCACCAGACGACCCAGTTCGGCCAGGTCATCGGAGACCGCGTCATCGCCTAACAGTTCCGGGAACAAGGCCAAAACCCGACCGGCCAGGGAGATGTCCCGCGTCTGCACGGGTACGCCGGCGGCACCCGCAAAGGCGCGCACCACGGGAAGGAATGCATGGGTAGCGAGGGCTGGGCCTTCGTCGGTCAACGTGTAGATGATGGGGGGCGAGGAGCTTTGGGTGTCGTTCATGGAGTACTAGGGCCTAGCGGGTGAGGGAAAAGCGTGGGAAGGATGCTCGATCGAGCGAACCGGCTGCGGGAGTTTGAAGAGTGACACACCAAAGAGATCGGTGCGAGATTGGCCCGGCGACTAGGTGGCTGCCTGTTTTTGATTCCGTCTGGTGAAGCTTGGTGCCGGCTTGAAACTGGGTTCATTTTTTTGGTTTCCCACCACCCGCCCCGCCGGCCGCTGCCTACGGCATCTCCCTTGCCCGCTGGTTGCCAAAGGAAGAGGAAAGGCGCCGGTCGGGACGGACGCTTCGCTCCCACCTCTGCGAGTACCGAAACAACCGCCCCCCGTAAGCAAGCAGCTTCGCCTCCACCTACGGGCCCAGCGGGCAGCGAAGGCGCCGTAGGCGCCGAGAGGTCGGGGGCGGGTGGTGGGAAATCAAAAAAATCGAACCCACTTGAGGGCCGGCATCAAGCCCCACCTGGGTGGAGAGTTGCAACTTGGTG
>JAPUJL010000529.1 GCA_027296185.1 SAR324 cluster bacterium
GATTGTCCCTTGTCTCCGTTTTTCGTTGCGTGCCGGGACGGATCCGTCCCGATCGGCTTCGGGCGTCCGGCTATCCGGCCCGCTATTCGGCCCAAGCTCCAGCCCGGGCCGGTGGCGGAACGCGTACCGGCGCGGCTCCCACATCCTTTGTTTATCGGGGTTTCCGGCGGTTGTCTAGCGCAATCTGTCAAAATTTGACGGATTGGCCGGGCTTGGCCCGGTTTGGCGCGGCGCCGGCAGGTTCCGGGCGCTCGAGGAGCCGGCCGCTGGCCTCGCGGGCGGTCTTCCCCGCTTCGCCCAGGTGGGCGGCGGCTTCTCCCATCAGCCGCTGCAGGGCTTCGCCGTCCTCTCGCTCAACGGCGGCGAGAAGCTCGGCGCCGTTTTCCAGCAGGGCCTTGACGGCTTTGCGGCTATGGGGGTTTTGAATCTGAATCGCGGCGTAGAGTCCGGCATCGCCGCCCAGGATGCGGCCCATCAGGGAGAACAAGGTGCGGTAGACCGGGCTGCTCACCTTCATCAGGTCGTCCACGGAAACCCCGCCGGCGTCCAGGGTGTGCGCGAAAGCGATGTTCACGAAATGGGTCAGCCCCTGGACGAAGCCCATGGCCGCGTCGTGGGCCTCGGGCTCCATGATCTCCACGTGCATCCCATGGGAACGGAACCAGTCCCGGTACCACTCCAGGTACGGGCCCGGCCGCGCGGGACACAACACCACGTTCTGCCCGGTCACGTCCGGCACGGGGCCGAAGACCGGATGGCAGCCGATCACGCAGGCCGGGGTCGCCAGCATCGCGCGCACCGGCTCCGCCTTGATCGAGGTGAAATCGCTCAGCAACTGCTCCGGCCGCAGGACCGGCGCGATGCGCGCCACGATCTCCGCCGTGCGCTCGATGGGCACGGTCACAATGACCACGTCCACCTCGGTAGCCAGCTGCTCGTAGGTGAGCTCGGTGCGGCGTCCGGCAATCGACACCCGGTATCCGTCCCCCTCGAACAGCCCCTGGAACAGCCGGCCCATCTGGCCGCGGCCTCCAATCAAGCCGATCGTGCGGGGTGGGGAATCCATGGTCTTTTCCGTTAGCGGGAGGTAAAATAACCGTACCGCACATAGCAAATTGCGGGGAGGAAGTCGAAACGGCCCGGCGCGGGCGCGTGACCCTCCAGCCCTCCGGAAGCCCGCCGAGGCGCTGGCTCCATCGGGGCGCAGCGCCCGGGGGAATTCCTCGAAAGGCGCTTGACAGGCCCGAGCGGAAGCGATTATAAGTCTTCGTTCCGGCTAGGTATTCCCCAGGAAATTTTATGGACCCCGACCGTCCAGCAGTTGAGGATTTTTCAGAAAGTTAGAGCCGCCGGGGAGGCGGAGTCCGCTCACTCTCCCTGCGCTTGCAAATCCCGCCGGACGGCTCCGGCGGCAAGTGGACCTGCCAAGCCAGGCTTGGCGCAGCTGGGAGGTGAAAGATCGGATAGTTGAATAACCTGCTCCGTCTCTCGACCGATATCGCTCGTTCCGAACCGCGCCGGACGATATCCGAGCCTAATCCCGCGCGGGGCATTTCCTTTACCCCCACTATCGATCATTGGGTGTTGCAGTTCCACGGCATCGCCGCGGATCGGCTCGATGACCCGGACCAGCTGCCGAACCTGCTGAACGAGGTGGTCGATGCCCTGGGTCTGACGCCGGTCAGCGAGCACAGCCATTACTTCCAGCCGGGCGTCAGCACCGTTATCATCCTCTCGGAATCCCACCTCTCCGCCCACACCTGGCCCGAGTTCGGGTACATGCACGTGGATATCGTCACCTGCGTGCGCAAGCTGACCGGCCCCAATCTGAAGCGCGCCTTCGAGGCGGTCTTCGAGCCGGAGCTCACGGAACTGGTGCAACTGGACTACACCCGCCAGGACTGATCTCCAGCCGAGCAGGTCATGCCGGAATCCTGGTTCCTCGAGAAGCACACGCGCCACGTGGGCATCACCCTCGAGGTCCGGGAGCGCCTGTTCGAAGGGCAAAGCGAATTCCAGAAGGT
Source organism: SAR324 cluster bacterium (assembly GCA_027296185.1). GTDB lineage: Bacteria > SAR324 > SAR324 > SAR324 > JACQKK01 > JAPUJL01. The sequence continues at coordinate 2,025 of JAPUJL010000529.1, forward strand.
GGAGGTGCTGGACTCCCCGGAGTTCGGGCGCATCCTGCTCCTGGACGGGGCGATCATGTTCACCGAGCGGGACGAGCCGGCCTACCACGAGATGCTCGTCCATCCACCGCTGTTCGCCCACCCCCGGCCCGAGCGGGTGCTGATCGTCGGCGGCGGCGACGGCGGCACCATCCGCGAGTTGCTGAAACACGAGGCGGTGCGGTCGATCACGCTGGTCGAGATCGACAAGATGGTGATCGACGTGTGCCGGCGGTTCTTCCCGGCGCTCTCCGCCGGGATGGACGATCCCAAGGTGTCGGTCGAGATCGCCGACGGCTTCGCCTTCCTGGATGCCCACCGTGGCGAGTTCGACACGATCCTCGTGGATTCCACCGATCCCATCCCCCTAACGACCGAGAACGTATCGGGTCCCGCGGAGCCGTTGTTTACGCCGGAATTCTACGGCAAGTTGCACACGGCACTGCGGCCGGGCGGATTGACGGTGTTCCAGTCGGAGAACCCCTTCTACAGCGGCGCCATTCTCGCCAAGATGCACCGCGAGCTGCGGGGCGTATTCGGCAAGGTACAGGTCTACTTTTCCAATATCCCCACCTATCCCGGCGGCTACTGGAGCTTCACTTCCGCCTCGGACACGGTGGACTTGAGCCGGCTCCGGGTGGAGCGGCCGCCCGCGTTCTTGGACGACCTGGAATACTTTCAACCGGCCATGTTTCCCGGCGCCCTGGTGGCGCCCCGCTACGTGGACCGGCTGCTGGCCTAATGCTGGCCGCCGCCGCCGATCCTGGTGGGGGGCGGCCGGCCGGCCGGCCGGCCCGGCGTCGACCCGTCCCACCCGCCTCATGACTTCCGGGATTCACCCCACCGCCTTGATCGGCGAGGGCGCCGAGATCGGGGACGGCACCACCGCCGGCCCCTATGCCGTGGTGGAGCCGGGGGCGGTACTGGGGCGCGGCAACGCGCTGGGTCCTCACAGCACCATTCACGGCTCGGTCCGCATGGGCGATGGGAACCGGGTGCATCACGGGGCTTCCCTGGGCGGTGCGCCCCAGGACCTGAACTACGGCGGCGAGCCCACGCGGCTCGCGATCGGCAACGACAACTGGTTCGGGGAGAACGTGACGGTAAACCGGGGCAGCGTGGGCACCGTTGGCACCGGGGAAACCGTGATCGGCAACG
>JAPUJL010000053.1 GCA_027296185.1 SAR324 cluster bacterium
CGGCAAGCGCGGCGGGAAGCTGGCGCTCGATCCACGTCGCGTCGATTTCCAGGCCGGGCGGGTAAGCCTCCACGGTGGCGCGCATCCAGGGCTCCAGCAACTCCAGGTACTCCTGCGCCAGGTGGATGGAGCGCGGCGGGTCCCGGTTGGGCAGCGCGGGGCGCAACAGGAACGTGCGCATCTGCCCCGGGTGACCGATCCGCCAGGGGATGCCCGTGCGGTAGGCCATCCACGCCGAGGAGAGGCTGGGCGGCAGCACGAACATGTGGCTGAGGCCTCCATTCTTGAACTGCCGGCCGAAGGCCCCCGAGGCCATGGCCCGCTTGTCGAACACGTGAATCCGGCCTCGATGGGGCAGGGGCAGCGTCTCGAAGCCCCGGCGCACGATCAGGTCCACCCGCGCTTGGGGAAAACGGGCCAGCAGGGCGCGCAGAAAGGCCGTGCTCATCATCAGGTCGCCCAGCCAGTTGGGCGTCCGCACCAGCACGGCGCTTGGCTCTCCCATATCGGATTTGACGGGACGGATCGCGGAGATCATGGTTGTTTCGGGCCGTTGCCTTTTCCCCCCTCCCCCACTACGCTGAATGGGGCGTTGGGCGCCGCTCGCGGAGGCTTTTCCGGGTTCCGGCCACCCGCCAGGAGCCCCGGCGCCCGCCCAGCCACGTTCACGAAAGCGGCGATCGCCCTATGGTACGCATCAATCGGGTCTATACCAAAAAAGGAGACGGGGGCGAAACCAGCCTGGTCGGGGGGCGGGCCGTCTCCAAGGACGATCCCCGGGTCCAATGCTACGGCACCGTGGACGAGCTGAACAGCCTGATCGGGATCGTGCGCAGCTTCAACGCCGAAAAGCCCGCGGGCCAGGAGCGCGATGGCTTCGACCGCGGCCTACAGGCGATCCAGCAGCGGCTGTTCGATCTGGGCGCGGAACTGGCGACCCATCCGGGCGACGAGTACGAGGGGCAGGTGAAAATCTCGGCCAAGGACGTGACCTGGCTCGAGCGGGCCATCGATCGGCTCAACGCGGACCTCGCGCCCCTGGAGAATTTCGTGCTGCCCGGGGGCAGCCCGCTCAATGCCTTCCTGCACCACGCCCGCACGGTCTGCCGCCGCGCCGAGCGGGAGGCCGTGGCCCTTTCCCGCCACGAGAAGGTGGGCAAGCACGTGATCCCCTACCTGAACCGGCTCTCCGACGCCCTGTTCGTCTTCAGCCGCTGGTCGGCGGTCTCCCTCGGAGAACAGGAAACCCTGTGGGAGCCGGGGCTCTCCCCCGACGACAACTGGCCCTAGAACCGGTCTCAACAACGCGGGTCGCCGGCCCCGGAGTCGCCCGGGAACCCTGCCGCGCATTCCGCAACCGTGCCGCTAGTTCAACTGGAACCACAGCGAGCTACCCCAAACCATTCCCTTTCCACGCATGTATTCCTCGAGCAGCGCATGGTTGTTTTTCCGGTGAAAGTACGTGCTCCAGGTTACTTTCGCCCGCGGATTATCGGTCAGATACGCAAGCAGCAGGTACTGCTCGTTGTAGAAGTACCGATGCTCGGTCAGCCAATCCTTGGGATAGCCGTCCGGCAGAAAGATATCGTGCACGTGGATGTAGGTCTTGGATGGCAACTGTGGGATGACCCGCAAATACAGATGAGGCACATCGCCTCCGGTCTTGATGACGTGACTGGAGTCGATGAACAGAATATCGCCGTCCGTCAGGGTTGAGCGGAAGAACTCCGGCTTGACCTCTTGTGCCGGTTGCTCGAGCAGCCGCAAGCGTGAACCCAGTTCTCGCAATTCCGGGCGCGGGTAGGGCTCGATACAGATCAGCTCTCCGTCGCCGTTCCGTTCCAGGGCCTCCAGCGCCACCATCGACGAAAATCCGCTGCCGACTTCGAGCACGTGCCGCGGTTTGACGTGCCGGATCATGCAGTAGTACGTCATGGCGTCGCAGTAACTGAACACTCCATTGTGCCAGTGGAATTGGATCGGATTCGAGGGATCGGCCTGGCGCAGCGGCGAGAACTCCTGCGAATAGGGCTTTAACGTTTCCAGGAATTCCTTGAGAAAGTCCGGGTCGAAAATGCGCGCGACCGTCTCTCCATAGGGCTCGTCGATCTCGTATTCGAAGGACGACCCGATTTCCGCCGCTGTCGGAACGGGACAGTAGTAGTGAGCGCGCATGAGGATGATACCGTGCTCCTCCAACATCGAACGTGCCGCCCCTGAATCGGTCCTGAACATGCCGCGGATGACCTCGACGATCTTGCCTTTGCTTTCGGTGGCACCCTGGCCTCCCTCCCGAAGGGCTTCATTCTGATTCGGGCCGGAAACGACAAGTTGCCGAAGCAGCGGGAGGAGCAGCCGGAGAAACCACCGGCGATTCACCAACAGCGACAACATCCGCTTGGCGGCCCGCTTGGCAAGTTTCAGCATGAGGACGGAGCTGCGACTCGCGATCGTTTGGTTTCGAGCCGGCTGAAGGCCGCTGCCACCGCTCCGGCGCGCCTGCGATTCGGTGGCCGGGTGGGGCAAGGGCCCACTGAAATGGCCGCGTCCGACGATAGAAACGCTGTAAGTGGACGCGCGACGGCCAAGCCGGGGGCGCCATCGCTCGATCGGCGTGTCGACGCCCGCGCCGGCGGCCGGATCGTCGGCCGCTTCACCAAGCGGGAAGGAGTCCGAAATCGCCCGGGGCGATGGGCCGGCTCTGCGGTACGGTGTCGCTTCATCGTCGGTGCAGGGAGCTACGCATTTTCCGCTTGAGGCTCCGGGCGGCCTGCTTCGCCCGGCCGGCCGATGCGCGAAGAAGCGCCACCACTGCCGATTCCCGAGGCGCGGGGGAGTTCGCGATCAGCTTCTCGCGCTTGAGCGCCTTCCACAATATCGTGTCGTATTGCGTGATCTCAGCGAGGCAACGCCGGTCATCGTCGTTATAATCGTAACCCTCGTAGACGCCGATATTCCTGCTTGGAGTGGTCAGGGGCATCCGCCAACCCATGAACGTGACGAGCGCCCTTAGGTCGGCCTCGAAATTTTCCTGCTCGCCGATAAAGAAAAAGTGCCGCCTGGCATTCTCCAAACTTTGTTCGACGGCGCTCTCGTCCAGCTTGCCGAAGGGAATCGTATCCTTGATGCCCGCGAAGGTCCGCACCAAGGTGTCGTCGTAGAACCAGAAATTCCGGGTGACGACGGCATGACGCAACCCGCGGGTGTGAATGTCGGGCAGGTTCCGCGGGTAGTGGGCCAGCGCGAAATTGATTTGCGAGAGCATCCGCTTCATCGGGTCCCGGACGAACGTGAAATACCGGCCCTCGTCGTATCCCAGTTCTTTGTGGTAGCCAAATACCACATGGCCCACGCCGATATCGATCGCACCCTCCGGCCGCTTAATGTTGTCGGCAGGATAATGATAGGCGATCCGCTCCGGCGGATACTCCGACTCGATCAGGCTGAGGATCGAGGAACCGGCCGTCTTGAGGATGTGCATAAAAATCAGCGGCGGAGGCGCTGCCCCACTTATTACGGAGGGAGCGCCGCCATTCGGCAGCATGGTTTGGCTGGCTGGCTTGGACTCGTTGGCTTCGGACGTCATCGCAGTCGAGGGGAGGGCCCACGGAGCAGCCGCTCGATCCACTCCGAGCGGCGCCGGACGGGGGCACCCGCCGATCGGCTGACCCGGCGCGCATGGGCGTTCACGAGTTACGCTCCCGAAGGGTGAGGACGCGACGACAGCGGAACCCCGTGGCAACGGGGCCGGTCCGGACACCTTCGAACCGCATCGCCGATAGAATTAAAGGTCCGGATCCTCGCGGATGGAGGGGGCGGCACCGTTGGTCGAGACCTGAGGCCGGAAGCAACCGTCCTGGGACAACAACCGTTTGGGGATG
>JAPUJL010000530.1 GCA_027296185.1 SAR324 cluster bacterium
TGGCATGGACCTCCTGTCGCCGGTTTGGAATTACTACGACCTGCTGCCCGCTGGGCGCGGGGAGTGGAACCCCAAGCTCAGCTATTGATTGCCCCCAGGGCCTCGTGGCGGGGGAGTTTCGCCGGCACCCGTATTGCGAAAAGTTGGCGCCTCAGTCCTCCTCGGGTTCCAGGTCCAGGAGGAGCTCGTCCCTGTCCACCCGATCGCCTTCGGCGAAGTGCAGCGCCGTGACCGTGCCCGCGAAGGGGGCGACGATCCGGTGCTCCATCTTCATCGCCTCGACCACCAGGAGCAGCTCCCCATGGCGCACGGCCTGACCCGGCTGGGCGGCCACCTGCACCACGGGGCCCGGTAGCGGCGCGCGGAGGTGCTCCAGCGGATCGCCGACGCGCGCCCCCGCCGAAAGCTCGGCCGGGTCCTCGGCGGTGAGATAAAAGTGGCGGCCACGGAACGATAGCCAGCGCCGGGTACCCTCGGCATCCCAGCGGAGGGGAAGCCGCACGGTGCCCAGATCGAGCGCGGCCTCTCCCGGGCCGTTGGGGATGAAGCGCACGGTCTGCTCCAACCCCTCGATCTCCACGGTGAGCTCGCCATCCGATTCGGGACGCACGGTCACCTCGTGTCGCTCGCCGGCCCAGCCGAAGATGCGGCGCAACTGACCCGCCGGGGCGCCGGCCGCCAGCCACGGTGTGCGGGCGTCCCAAGGCGAGCCGCGATGGCCGTTGGGGTTGCGGTGCTTTGCGCCAGCGGTCGCGGCCAGGTGGGCTTCCAGCGCGGCAGCGGCGAGCAGCACCTCGCCGGCGTCCCCGCTTTCCGCGAATTCGCTCCAGTCCGCCGCCCCGTCTTCCACCAGGCGGGTGGTGTATTCCCCGGCGGCGAATCCTGGATGGCCGAGCACCCACTGCAGGTAGGGGAGATTGGTGGGGATGCCGCTGACGAAGCTGTCGGCGAGCAGGCGCCGGGCCTTGCGCAGGGCTTCCTCCCGGGTTTCGCCCCAGGCGATGAGCTTGGCCAGCAGAGAATCGTAGTGGGGGGTAATCTCCGAGCCATCCTCGAATCCGGAGTCCACGCGCAGCCCGTCGCCCTCCGGAAAGGCGAAGCGGCGCAGCCGCCCCACGGCGGGAAGGAAGTTCCGCGCGGGATCCTCGGCGTTGAGGCGGCACTCGATGGCGTGGCCGCGGGGCTGGAGTTCGGCTTGCGTCACCGGGAGAGGGCGCCCCTCGGCCACTTCGATTTGCAGCCGCACCAGGTCCAGCCCCAGGGTCATCTCGGTCACCGGGTGCTCGACCTGGAGGCGCGTGTTCATCTCGAGAAAGTAAAATTCGCCCGATTCGTCCAGCAGAAATTCCACCGTGCCCGCCCCCACGTAACCGATGGCCTGGGCCGCCCGCACCGCCGCCGCGCCCATGGCCTCGCGCAAGGTTGCATCCAGGGCCGGGCTGGGGCTTTCCTCGACGATCTTCTGATGGCGGCGCTGTACCGAGCACTCCCGCTCGAAGAGGTGGACGGCATTCCCGTGCCGATCCGCCAGCACCTGGAATTCCACGTGGCGGGGCGCGGCGAGAAATTTCTCCAGCATCAGGCGCCCATCGCCGAAGCCGCTCTCGGCTTCCCGCCGCGCCGATTCGACCGCCTCGGCGAGTGCCCCGGCCGATTCCACCAGGCGGATGCCACGCCCGCCGCCCCCGGCGACGGCCTTGACCAGCAAGGGATAGCCGATCCGCTCGGCCTCCCGCGCCAGGGTTTCCGGGTCCTGGGCCTCGCCGCGGGTTCCGGGCAGCACGGCCACGCCCGCCGCCTCCATGATGCCCTTGGCCTCGCCCTTGTCGCCCATGGCGCGGATGGCCTCCGGCGGCGCGCCGACGAAGATCACGCCCCGCTCGGCGCAGCGGGCACTGAATCCGGCGTTTTCCGAGAGAAACCCGTAGCCCGGATGAATGGCTTGGGCCCCGTTGCCCTCGGCCAGCGCCAGGATTGCCTCGCCGTCCAGGTAGGATTCCGCCGCGGGCGCCGGCCCCACCCGCAGGGCCAGATCCGCCTCGCGCACCGCCGGACTCTCCGCGTCCGCGTCGGAGTAGACCGCGATGGTGCGGATGCCCATCCCGCGGCAGGTGCGCATGATACGACGGGCGATCTCGCCCCGATTGGCGATCAGCAGCGTGTCGATCATGGGGGTAGCGGGATTGAGCTGGGGCGGGAGGGGGACGCTATCCCGCAGCGGACTCGACCTGGATCAGGCCGTCATGGAAGCGGGCGCAGGCGCCCAGGTCGGTGAGTTCGGCGGAGGTGAGGGCATTGACCCCGTTTCGTCCGCGATGGTGGCGGGTCCACCAGAGCCCCTCGGAGACCGCCACGCCGGGCGCCACGTCCTCGGTGACCTCGACCGTGAGGAAGCATTCGCCGCGGTCGTTGAAGGCCCGGCAGGGCGAGCCGGCGCAGAGCCCGCGGGCGCCGGCGTCTTCCGGATGCAGCTTCAAGGTGGGCGTCGCCTCCAGCCGCACGGAGCTTTCCGTCTCGCCGAAGCAGGAGTTGAGGAAGTGCTGGGCCGGGGGCGTCATTAGCTGGAGCGGGTAGCGGGCCTTGAGCGCGTTGTCCAGGTGGCCCTCCTCGGACGGGACGAAGCTGGGGACGGGCGGTTGCCCGCGGCTCTGCATCTTCTCCGAATGAAACTCGAACTTCCCCGAGGGGGTGCGTAGCCCGTCGCGCCAGGGCGTGGTGGGCAGCTCCAGCTTGATGGGCCGCCCGGCGAAGAGCGCCTCCCGGTCCAAGGTGCGCAGGGCGCCGTTGTCGGCGGAGACGATCTGGGTGACGATCTCGTCGAACCCCGTATGAAACCGGGGATCGTCGAACCCGAAGCGCCTGGCGAGCAGGGAAAAGGTCTCGAGGTTCGATTTCGCCTCTCCCACCGGCGCGATGGCCGCGCGGGAAAGCTGAAGGTACTGGGAGCCGTAGCTGGCCAGCATGTCGTCGTGCTCGAGAAACGTGGTGCAGGGCAGCACGATGTCGGCGTAATTCGCCGTGTCGGTGAGCGTCTGCTCGTGGACGACCAGGAACAGGTCCTCCCGGGCCAGGCCGCGGTGTACCTTGGCCTGCTCGGGAGCGATCAGCGCCGGATTGGAGTTGTACACGAACAGCGCCTTGATCGGCGGATCGTCCAGCTCGGTCAGCGCCTCGCCCAAGCGCACCATGTTGATCGTACGGGCGGGCGCATCCTCCGGTGCGGGCGCCTCGAGATAGTTCCGGTTCATCAGCCCGCTGGCAAATCCAAAGCAGAGAAATCCGCCCCCGGGCTCCTCCCAGGCCCCGGTGAGGCTGGGCAGGCAAGACACAGTGCGCACGGTCATTCCGCCGTTGCTGTGGCGGGAAGGCCCACCGCCCATGCGGATGAAGCTGGCGCGGGTCGCTCCATATTCCCGGGCCAACGCCTCGACCTCCGCCGCCGGCACGCCGGTGATCGACTCCACGTGGGCGGGCGTATAGGCCGAGGCCGCCTCCCGCAGGGCATCGAGCCCCATGGCGTGCCGCTCCACGAAGGAGGCATCGTAGAGCCCTTCCGCGAGCAGGATGCGCATCATCCCCAGCGCCAGGGCGGCGTCGGTGCCGGGCTTCACGCGGATGAATTGGTCCGCCTGGCGCGCGGTGGCGGTGCGGTAGGCATCGATGACGACGAGCTTGGCGCCCTTGCGGCGGGCGTTGTGCACCATGGGCATGACGTGGATGTGGGTGGCGACGGCGTTAATGCCCCACAGTAGGATGAGCTTGGATTGCTCGATCTCTTCCAGGTCGGTCGCCACCATCACTCCTGTGGTCATGCGCTGCCCCTCGATGGCCGAGCCGGTGCAGATGGTACGGTCCAGCCGGCTGGCCCCCAGCGCATGGAAGAATCGGTGGCCCACGTTGCGCTGCACCAAGCCGATGGTGCCGCCGTAGGAGTAGGGCAGGATGGCCTCGCCGCCGTACTCGGCGACGACGCCGCGGAAGCGCTCGGCGATCTCGTCCAACGCCTCGTCCCAGCCAATGGGCTCGAAGCGCCCCTCGCCTTTGGCGCCGGTGCGCCGCAGGGGAATGCGAAGGCGATCGGGGGATTCC
>JAPUJL010000531.1 GCA_027296185.1 SAR324 cluster bacterium
TCATCACGTATCTAGTCCCGAAAGAATGACTGTGGAACCGAAAGATGCGCGATCACCCGCTCCGAACGCGAAACATGCGTAGCACGTTGCGTATCACGCACTAAGGCGAGCGCCCGGCGGCCGGTCCCGGGATCGCCACAAGTCCCGAACCGGCGGCGTATTGGGTGGTGCCGGGGATGGGAGTCGAACCCATACTCCCTGTAAAGGGAACTAGGCCCTCAACCTCACGACAGATTGCGCCTCCGCACCCTTTGGCGCAAGTCGTGAACTCTCATATCTTGAGGCACCTCGGATCGGTTGCTGTGGACGCGCACTACTTCGAGTTGAAGGGTGCCAGACTTCCAAGCGCTACGGCGTGGTGATCCACACGGTCGGCGTCTCCAAGGAGCAGAACGCCGCCTTCCTGCTCAACCTCGCCCGCCGCAACGGCGGCCAGCACGCCGCCTACCGGTAGGAAGCGCGTCCGTCTGGCGCGGGCGCCGCCTTGCGCGCGCGCACGCGGTGGGGTACTCCTAGCGGCTGATGCGTTGGGCATTCTTGAGCGCCGTCGTCCTCCTGGGGTGGCCCGGGCCCGCGGCGTGGGCCGAACGACGGGCGGTCAAGACGAAGATCGCGGCCCTGAAAGAGCCCGTCTTCTGCCTGTACGCCCGGTCGTTGCACGTCCTGAGGCAGGGCCACAACGACGTCTTCGGCCGGTCGTTCACGTGCGATCTCTCGGACGACAAGGCGGTGCTGCGCCACGGCGACACGACCTACACGGTCCGCAGCAAGGGGAAGGTGATCGAGATCCCGGTCGAGGGCGGGCGGAAGCTCCAGCTGCGCGTGGCGCGCACGGACCTGCCGCCGCAGTGGGTGGAGGCCGGCGCCGAGGGCATCCGTCCCTACTGGACCGTCTGGCCGGCCGAGGTGTCCGTGGCGCGGTTCGGGCGGGAGGAGCTCTCCTGCTACGACCTCAACGTCAACGGTGAGTACTGGGAGGTCGGCGCCGACGGGATCGTCTACCCCGGCTCGCGCTACGTGCTCCCCTTCACGGGGGAGGTGATCGTCGGGAGCCGGCGCTTCCGGCTGGAGAGGGACCGGGAGGGGATCGTTGCCACCGGCGTCGAGACGATGACCGGGATCGACGGCGATGCAGCGGAGGTCGCGGCGGCGATCGACTGGAACCGCTACCGCGTCCGCGCCGGCCTGCCGCCTGCGTTTCTGGATAAGAAGCTCTCCGAGGACTGCGCCTGGCACTGCCAATACCTGCGCCTACACCCGAACGCCGCCGACCCGCACTCCGAGACGCCGGGGCTTGTGGGCTACACGCCCGAAGGCGCGGCGGCGGGGCGCAAGTCGTGCCTTTGGGCGGTGGAAGATCCCCGCACCTTCGTGCGGGTGTGCCTCACCGGGCTGTACCACAAAGAGCCGTTGCTGCGTCCGTCGACGCGGCGCATCGGGGTTGCCGCCCGCTCTGGGTGGTCCTTGCTCGACGGCCTGCGGGGGCAGGAGGGCGGCGGGCCGCAATGGCGCCGGCCGCTCTGCTTTCCCGGCCACATGCAAGAGACCGCCCTGACCACCTACGAAGAGGAACGGCCCGATCCGATTCCGCCCGGCTCGGGCGCGGCGGGGGCCTCGGTGCTGCTCGCGTTGGGAACCTCGATCAAGGACGCCTCGGCGGCGATGTGGCACAAGGTGGGCCGTCGGTTCCGCGAGATCGAGTTCCACTTCTCGACGCCGGTGCAGCCGGCCCAACGGCAGATCCCCAACAACAGCGGCTGCATCGCCCTCTTTCCCAAGAAACCCCTCAAGCGCGAGTCGACCTACAAGGTCCGCATCACCTACACGGACCACGCGGACGAAAAACACGTGTACGAGTGGATCTTCATGACCGAGTAGGCGGGCGCTCGGGGAGTTGCAGCGCCGGGCGGTTCGACCGGGCGCGGATCCACTGGATCGCCCGGAGGACCGCCGGCCTTCGCACGATCCAGAGTTCCAGCTTCCGCTTGCCCGGAACGCTGAGCAGGCCGAGGCCGACCAGGATCGTGAGGATCCCCTGTCCGGGCAGGAACAGCATCGCGACGCCGGCAACGACGAGGACGACGGCGAGGAGGTTCTTGCCCGCCAGCGCGCAGAGGCGCAGCACGGGATGCCGCCCCGCCCAGGCGCTAGGGAGGCGGTGCCGGAACCAACCAAGAAGGCACGTATCCCGGCTCGTCCATCCTGAGGACTGAGGTGCCGTGGGCCAGAGACCCCATCACCTAGAGCCACGCTGTCTCCTTGAAGCTCGCCAGAGCGTGCGAAACATGCGTAGCACGTTGCGTATCACGCACTAGGGCGAGCGGCGCGGAGGACCGCGGCGGCCGGTCCCGGGATCGCCACAAGTCCCGCACCGGCCGCGGTTGTGTGGTGCCGGGGATGGGAGTCGAACCCATACTCCCTGTAAAGGGAACTAGGCCCTCAACCTAGCGCCCCGCCCTTGTCCCGCAACGACTTACGGCTGCGACTTGTCCATAGCGTCCATAGTGTCCATAGAGTCCAGGAGAAGCGTATCAATTGCGTATCAGCGGAGCGATCTGGCCCTACCGAGACAGCTCGATCACATGACCGTGCGACCCTGCGGGGACGGACTCCTTGGATGCCTTCCAACCTCCCTCGGCCGTGACCCGAATCTTGTACGTGCCGGGCTTCAGCCCGCGGATGCGGAAGCTCCCGTCCTCTTCAATGCGCGCGCGGCCGGTGCGGCCCTCCGTGAAGACGACCACTTTCACCTTCTCGACTTTGGGGGCCGTTCGTCCCTTGACGAAGATCCTCCCCGAGATGCTCAACCCCTCTTCGACCTGGATCTCCAGGTCCTGCTTCCCTAAGGGAATCTCCTCGAGGAAGGGCATGGCGTACCCCGGCACTTTCGCGTGGACGCGGAAGCTCTTTCCGACCAGTCCCCGGATCCTGAAGCGGCCGTCGGCGTCGGTGAGCGCGGTGGCTCCCCGGACGTTGGGGCCGAAAGCGGCCGCGACGACCTCCGCGCCTCCGATCGACGACCCGTCGGGTCCCAGGAGGCGGCCGGCGATCTCCCCTCCCGGCCGCAAGACGAGGTCGCGGGTCCCTGCGGCCACTCCATCCGCCACGGCATTGCCTTGCGGCAGGTTCGCCAGCACGCGGTATCGCCCGGGCTGAAGGTGGGGGATCCGGAACCGCCCGTCAGCCCCCCCTCGGCTGGCCTGCGCCGACTGGGCTTGACCATCGACGGGGTCGGCGAAGACGATGGGCCAGGGGATGGGCTTGTCGTCCCAGTCGACGACGCGGCCCTCTATGGCGAGCTCGGGCTCGAGGGCGATCGCGAACTCCGCCGCGGGGACGGTGGCTGTCAGCGTC
>JAPUJL010000532.1 GCA_027296185.1 SAR324 cluster bacterium
CGGGAATACGATTTCCAAGTCGACCCAGAATGGCATCCTGGACAAGATGGAGGCGCAGGAAATTTACGACTTCGCCAAGAGGCCGTTCAAGAAGCTGCTCGTCGCGGACGACGGGTCGATCCTCGGCCGCAACATCAAGCGCAACTTCATCAATGTGGCCTCCCAATATTTCCGCCTCAGCGAGACGGTGATGGAGGATGTCTCCATCAAGCGGCTCAACGGCCGGGTGGAAGACACCAAGAGCGAGGATTACCCATTCGTCGTCATCGCGGCGGACCGGGGCGACGACAAGTACGCGGAGTTGCGGCGCATCGTGCGCAAGGTGCGCAACCGCATGCCCGAAACCTATCAGTTGATCTTCACCCCGATGGGCCAGGTCTGGAAGCTGGATCACGCCAGCGATGAGTTCCAGAACATCCGCTCCGTCAAGGAGAACGGTGCCCTGATCAACGCCTCCATCGCCGATTACACCAACCCGCCGGCCCTCAAGCAGTTGCTCGAGGAGAAGGTTCCCCTCAACTAGGCATCGTCTGAAAGTCCGGGTCCAGCCCCTTCGGACGCCCGCGATGCGGGCTCCTCGGGAAGGCGGCCAGGAAGCGGAACGCGAACGATCCCCGCTGCTGGGGGTCCTGAGCCTGCCGAAGGAAGGAGCGCCCAGAGGGCGCCTCGCCTGCCCCGAGCGAATTCGAGGGAAAGCACGCGGATCTCGCTCTCTCAGACCGAAACCAGCTTAAGTTTTCCGGCTCCCTGCCGATATCCACGAACAGCGAGGCATGCTCCCCCCGCGGAGGTGTCTCTTTCGGGCAGCCCTGTATCTCCGGTTCCGGAGGCGCGGGGTGCACGGAGGGGTCCGTTCGCCGGAGAGCGCGGACCCTCAATCGGTGCGGCAGGGACAGGCTTACTGCCGCGTGGCCCACCGGTGGCGCCCACGGCACCGCCGCATGAATTGGTCTTGCTTTCGGACAGGATCGGATTATGGACATCGAGAAATCGAAACGGGAAATTCAAATTGAGATCGAGCGGGCCCGGCAGGGTTATCTGACCTCCGGGCGGCGGGTGATCCAACTCGCCCCCCAACCGGACGAGACCACCCAGGCGGCCAAGCCGCGCAAGCAGCGCATGAAAATGCTGGCGTAATGGCGGGACAGCCCTCACTGCTCTCCGGCCCACTTGCCGGTTCCGGCACCCGCCGGGATCGGGGCGCCAGGTTGCGGTGGGGGCCGCTTTGAATTCACCGGGGCTTGCGCTACAACTTGGGAGTGCCAGGGTTTTCCGGTGCCGCATTCGCGCACGGCGCGCCATGACTTCCAACGACTGGATTCTCTTCTCGCTCAAGGCGTTCTTCGCGGCGGTCGGGCTGATCGCGACAATCCTGTTCGTGGTGCTCCCGCTGTGGCGCATGCTGCGCTCCGGTCCGGACCCGGACATCCTCAATCCCCAGTACCTGGAGCCGGAGGAGGACGTGGATTCCGAGCTGGAGATTCCCACCGGCGGAGAGCGCAAGACGCCCGATCGAGACGAGATCATCAAGGCGGCGAAGCAGGACCCGCGCATGACGGCCACGGTGATCACCCGGTGGCTACGGGAAAAGAACTGAATGCCCGAGCTACCGGAGGTGGAAACCATCGCCCGCGAGCTCAACGGGCACGTCACGGGCAGGCGCGTCGAAGCCATCGAAATTTTCCGGGCGGACGCGCTGGGGCGCCAGGCTCCGGCGGATTTTTGCCGGGCGCTGAGGGGCCGTGAAATCCGGCATTGCGCCCGCCGCGGGAAGTACCTGATCTTCCACCTGCATCCCGAGCGCTACCTGGTCGTCCACCTGCGCATGACGGGCAAGTTCGCCGTCACGGCGCCGCTGGAGGCGCCATTGCGCGATCATCGGCTGTGGTTCCACCTGGACGACGGCCGGGTGCTGGTCTTCCAGGACCTGCGCTGCTTCGGCACGCTGGATGTCGTGGCCCGGCTGAGCGATTCCCCAGCGCTGTCCAAGCTGGGCATGGAGCCCCTCTCTCCCCAATGCACCCAGTCGTGGTTACGGCGGGCCCTGGCGGCGAGCCGTACCCCGCTGAAGCCGTGGCTGATGGATCAGACCAAGCTCGCGGGGTTGGGGAATATCTACGCCTCGGAGATTCTCTACGCCGCCGGGCTGGACCCCACCCAGCCCGCCAACGGGCTGGACGGGCCATCCGTGGCGCGGCTGCACCGGGCCACCCGGCGCATCCTGCGCAAGGCGATCCTGAAGAGCGGCACCACCATCTCCGATTTCCGGCGGGTGGATCAGAAGACCGGCGAGTTCCAACACTTCCTGCGGGTCTATGGAAAGGCGGGCGAGCCGTGCCCGAAATGCAAGACCCCCATCGCCGCCATCCGCCAGCAGCAGCGCAGCACCTTCTTTTGCCCCCGGTGTCAACGGTGAGCCGGACCATTCCACCGAATGCCCACGGTCCCGGCCGATCCGATGCCCCAGTATCCACACCACCGGGCGCATGGCGGAGACTGACCCGGGCGGCGGTGTTGGCGGCCGTATTGGCGGCGTCGCTTGCAGCGGTTTACGCGGCTCCGGCATTCGTGG
>JAPUJL010000533.1 GCA_027296185.1 SAR324 cluster bacterium
CCCCTGAGCGGCATCAACGTGTATGCGCAGACCCTGGGCGAGATGCTGGCCTCCGCGGACGTCGTGGATGCCGAGTACGCCGGACAGCTGATCGAAAAAATCCAGCAACAGGTGGAACGGGCCACCGACGTAGTCGATCACGTCAAGGAATTCACCGCCGATGCCGACGATTCCGCTCCCGCGACGCTCGATCTGAAAGCGGCGGTCGAACGGGCCGTCGATTTGTTCCGGGTCCAATTGCAAAGCCGGGGAATTGCCCTGATCATCGACGTCCCGGCCGGCCTGGGGGTTATCGCCAACCGCAATCAGTTCGAGCAGGTGACGATCAACCTGGTCTCCAATGCCCGGGACAGCGTGATCGACAAGGCCGACTCGAACGGGGACGGGGCGCCGAAGGAAATCAGAATCCAGGCCGCCCAAGACCAGAGCTGGGTCAGCATTGAGGTGCGGGACACCGGCAGCGGTATCGAACCGCGCCTGCAACGGGATCTGTTCGAGCCGTTCGTGACCACCAAGCAGGATCACGGCGGAAGCGGCCTGGGGCTGTTCATCTGCCAGGATCTGGCCGAGCGGATGGGCGGCGAGCTGGTCCTGCTCGAATCCTCGCAAGCCGGCACCGCCTTCCGCCTGCGGCTGCGTGCCGCGAGCGCCGCCCCATGAGTGCCGAGCCGCCCCTCTCCATTCCCTCCATTCCCGTGCTGATCGTGGACGACGAGCCGGTCATTCTCGACAGCCTGTCCTCGTTCCTTAAATTGAAGGGCTGGGATGTCGCCTGTGCCGGCTCCGCGGGGGAGGCGCTGGCCGAACTGCGGCAGCGGGAGCGCCCGATCGTGATCACCGACGTCAACATGCCCGACATGGACGGGCTCTCCCTACTGGCGGAAATCAAGCGCGAATTTCCCCAGACGGAAGTCGTCATCATGACGGGGATCGGCACTGAAGAGCTGGCAATCCGGGCGTTGCGGGCCGGGGCCGCCGACTACTTCCGCAAGCCGATCAAAGGGCCGGAGGTCCAGGCCTCTTTGTTGCGTTGCCAGCGCATGATGGAGGTGAAGTCCCAGAACGAGAGCCTCAAGGCGCTGGTATTCCGGCAAGCCCCGCACGTGGAGCGGGACATCGTCCTGGGCGAATCGCCCGCTTCCCGCGACACCCTGGCCCGACTCAAGCGGCTGGCCGACGCGCAGGACACGACGGTGCTGCTCATCGGAGATACGGGCGTGGGCAAGGAGGTGGCCGCGCGGCTGCTGCATTACTGGAGCAAACCCGCCGATGCGCCGTTTGTCGCCATCAACTGCGGCGGGGTGGTGGAGAGCCTGCTCGAGCGAGAGCTCTTCGGCCACGAGAGAGGCGCCTTTACCGGCGCGGAGAAGCGCAGCCCGGGCGTGTTCGAGATGGGAATCGGCGGCACGATCCTGCTCGACGAAATCACCGAGCTGAGCATCGGGGCCCAGAGCCGCCTGTTGCGCGTGCTCGAGGAGCGCACTTTCCGCCGCGTGGGCGGTACGGCGGATATTCCGTTGCGCAACGCCCGGATGATCGCCACCACCAACAAGGAGTTGCAAGCAAAAGTTTCCTCGGGCGAGTTCCGGGAGGATTTGTTCTTCCGGCTGAACGTCGTGCCGATCCGCCTGGCGCCGCTGCGGGAACGGCCGGAGGAAATTCCGGTGCTGGCGCGGAGCTTTCTCACCCGGATGAAAGGCGAGGCGTACACCTTTTCCGCGGAGGCGGAGGCCGCCCTCGGCCGCTACGCGTATCCCGGCAACATCCGGGAACTGAAGAACATCGTGGAATATGCCGCGATCTTCAGTGCCGGCCCGACGATTCAACCCGCCGACCTGGCCCCGGTCTTACCGCTCCGCGGCGGGTCCCCTCCCCTCCCGGCGCCCGGCCCGGCGGGTCCCGCGCCGAGCGGCCTCAATCTGCGGGAGCAGGAGGTGGCGCTTATCCGGCAAGCGCTGGGCGCCTCTCCCGGCAACCACTCCGCGAGCGCACGGTCGCTGGGAATTACACCGCAGGCGCTGTACCGCCGCATGAAGAAGTACGGGCTCGACTAGCCTCCGCTTCCGCCCCGCGCATGAAGTTTCGCCCGCCTCCGCGTTTGACCTAGGCCATTCCCGATCGCGCCGGCCCTCCCTAACCGGGGTTCCGCTTTGGTTCCAAAGCGGGGCACGTCTCCGCCGTAGCGTTTTCCGGTGCCCTGGGGTGCCGCTCCTGGCCGGAAATTTTCACGCCGTAATCCAACAAGACGTTGTCCGATTCCGGATGAGTGTCCGCTTCCGGCTGACGAATTCGTTGGTAGCTGGAGTGGAGTCAAACGGAATTCACTCGCAAGCCATTCAAATTGCTACTTAAAATCCGCCAGTCACCTCTGGCACAGGGATTGCGAAAGGTAGAAGGGTAAAACCCACTTCAAATTAGGGTTTCCTTGCCCTTGCCAATTGGAGCGGTGCGCGGTGATGGTCGCGGTTGATGTAGCGAGGTCGGCGGCGGCGGACGGGTTTTCGGCCCTGATCGCTTCGCGGCACGCTCCGGTATCGGATACAGAATCGTAGGGCACGCGGCGGGATTGAGAATTGTACGCAAATACCTGGCCGCAGCGGATCGAATCGCGGCCGGCTTAGAGGAGACTTCATGACCGCCCTAGAGCAAGCCCCCGGCGCCGGCCAGATGCAAACCCGGTCCTTCGAGTGGACCGTGCACGAGGGCGGAGAATCGAGGCGCGAAGCGATTCGGCGGGAGGCGGAACTCATCGTCGCGCTGCAACGCGGCAGCCGCGCCGCCTTCGAGGTGGTGGTCAGGGCATTCCAAAGCCGGGTCTACAGCCATTGCCTGCGCATGACCGGCGACGAGGACCAGAGCTACGATCTGGCCCAGGAGGTCTTCCTGCGCGTGTTCCGCAATATCGGCCGTTACGAGCACAAATTTGCCTTCTACACGTGGATTTACCGCATCACGGCTAACTGCTGCATCGACTACCTGCGCAAACGGAAGCGGGAACCCACCGACATGCGCGCCGCGCACGGCGACGCCGCCGAGGGCCCCACAATGGAGTGGCCACTCGAGTTGCCCGACGAGCAATTCTGTCCCCAGGCCGCAGCATTGAACGGAGAGCTGCGCACCGTCATCAGCGAAGCGATCGAAGGTCTTCCGGAAAAGCTGCGGATGGTGGTGGTGCTTCGGGATGTC